>JALYXC010000596.1 GCA_030947315.1 Verrucomicrobiota bacterium
AAACAGCACCGGCACAGGTTTTGTTCACATCGCGCCGGGTCACGGTTTGGACGATTACAATCTCGGTCGCCAAAATAATCTGCCGATTTATTCACCCGTTGATGACGAAGGTCGTCTTGCGCACACGAACGATTTGCCAATCGAAAAACAAATGCCTGCTGAACTCGTCGGCAAATCTATTCTCGAAAAAAATAATAAAAGCGAAGCGAACGAAGCGGTTCTGAATCTCTTGCGCGAGAAAAATGTTTTGTTGCATCAGGAAAATTATTCGCACAGCTACCCGCATTGTTGGCGCAGCAAAACGCCCATCATTTTCCGCGCGATGGATCAATGGTTCATCAAAATTGATCACGTGGTAGGGATGAGTTCCACCTTGTCCCAAACTTCTCCGGAAAAAAGTGGGAACGCGGTGGAACGCGTCCCTACCGAGACTTTTCGCGAAACCGCGCTGGAAGAAATCAATCGCGTCAATTGGATTCCCGATTGGGGGAAAAATCGCATCGAGGGCGCAGTAAAATCGCGGCCTGACTGGTGCATTTCGCGGCAACGCACCTGGGGCGTGCCCATTCCCGCGTTTTACGACGCAAAAAACGAACCGATTCTCGACGCGGAAATTATCCGCAACACCGCCAATTTAATTCAGCAACACGGCTCCAACATTTGGTTTGAAAAATCGGTGGAAGAACTTTGGTCGCTGGTAAAATCCTCCAGATGGAACGGCGCAGCGCCCACCGCAAAATCAAACGACACGCTTGATGTCTGGATTGATTCCGGTTCGTCATCCCGCGCTGTTTTGATGCGTCGTCCCGAACTCAACTCAAAACTCAAAACTCAACACTCAACACTTCCGTGGCAGGCCGACGTTTATCTCGAAGGCAGTGATCAACATCGCGGTTGGTTTCAATCGTCGCTGTTGCTTTCGCTCGCCGGAAATGGCGCGGCTCCTTACAAAACTGTTTTGACGCACGGTTTCATGGTGGATGCCGACAAGGAAAAAATTTCCAAAAGCCAACAAACCGCTTACGACAAACCGCAGACCGCCGATGCTTACGTGAAAAAATATGGCGCGGACATCGTGCGGCTTTGGGTGGCGTCGCAGGATTATCGCAACGACATTGTGGTGAGCGAAGAACGCATCAATAAAGTTTCCGAGACCTATCGCGGCATTCGCAACACATTGCGCTATCAACTTTCCAATCTTTACGATTTTGATCCGGCGAAACATTCCGTCACTGACGAAAATCTAACCGGCCTCGACCGCTGGATTCTCGCGAAATTTTCCGAACTCGAGCGCGAAATTATCGCCGCCTACGATGCTTACGAATTCCACGTCGTTTACCAGAAACTCAGTCAATTTATCGCCGTCGAACTTTCGTCCATTTATCACGACGTGGTGAAAGACCGTCTTTACACCGACGCCGCGAATTCCCCGCGCCGCCGTTCGACGCAAACTGCGTTGCACAAAATGGTGAGCGGCCTGTGCAAAATGCTCGCACCGATTCTGGCATTCACGGCAGATGAAGCGTGGGAATTTGTGCCCGGGAAACCCATGGAGAGTGTGCATGAATCAAAATTGGGTAAGAATGATTTTTCTGTTTCACAGGAAGAATTAGATTTATGGCCAAAATTATTTAAGTTGCGTCGCTCCGTTCTCGTTAGTTTGGAGGTCGCTCGCGAAAACAAGGAAATTGGCAAATCACTTGAAGCAAAGGCTGAAATAGTTGGCCAAACAGATGAAGACCATGCTGCGGCAAAACATTTAGAAATGTTTCGGGAATTAGTGAATGTTTCTCAAGTAAAAATTGAAGCCAAATTTCCGATTGTTGACGCAGATTCAGAACTTCAGAAAATGCCGAGAGGAGGTAGCGGCACAATGAACGTCGTGTTAACTGGAAGCATTAATATTTCGCGTGCCGATGGCCAAAAATGCGAACGCTGCTGGCATTGGGAAACGGACGTTGGCTCAAATCCAGAACATCCCACGATTTGCGCAAGATGCGTAGAGGCGGTAAAGCAATTCAAAGGCTAGCTAGCTTCGGGACGAAAATACGCCGAAAGAAATCTTTCCCAGCCATTCATAATCAACAGACGCACGAGGCAAATCACCATGCTGCTTTAAAAATTCAATAACTGAAAGCAGGTCTTCCGGTGCGAGTCCAAACCACTCGCCGCGAACTCGCTTTTCTTCAAACAAATCATGGAGTTCTCTTTCTGCGGTGTCGTGTGCCGGAATATAAAAACGCAACGAAATTTCCGGCACTTCTGATTGAAGCGTAATCTCTCTCTTTTCAGGAGTCTGACTTTGTCCAATTTTAAAAAGGCCATTTCTCAAATCTTCCATGATGTAAACAAAAGTTGCGAAACCGGTCTTGCGTAAACGTTCTAAATTTTCTGCTACTTGGTTTCTTCTTCCAGTTTCCGCGGTGCTTCTAGTTGGTTAACAACAAACGGCGTCATTTTGAAAACTGCCAGATCGTTTGAATTGTCTCCACATTCAAGAATCAAATGTTCGTCTGATTTAACGAATGTCTGGGTAACGAAAGCCTCTTTCCACGCTTCCTTGACCCATGAATTCACGCATTCGGCAAATTCAAAAGAACGGAGCAACAATGCTGAATGAAAACAGCTATAAACCGAGGAAGGCACGCCAAAATCCCGATGAAGCACGGCGAAACCATGAAGTATTCGGAAAGTATCCTCCCAAGCTATGTCTCCGAACAACTTCTTTGTATCCACAAAATCCAGTGCATCTTTCTTGCCACCCCAGAGGCCCTCAATTTCTGGCCTCTCAGACAACTGCTTGAAAAGTTTAATCCAATTATCAACTTCTACACCGACGAAGAGCTTGCCTTTTAAATAACGAATTTCTCCCGGGGCAAGGGTGACACTGTAAAATCCACTTGAAACAAAGGGTTGTTGTAATAATACACATTCATCGAGCCGAATTTGACCGGAACGATTCGCTTGGCATCGGTTGCAAAGTGCAGCCGTATCCAATTTTGCGTCTTGCATATCAGACAGTCCCACATGACCCAAATGGAACAGAAAAATTTTTACTAATCAATTCTGTTCGGCACGTTCATTACTTTGTTGGCTAAATTCAACAAACAAGTTCACTTATTAGTCATCGAAACGCGCTTTGGGCAGCAGTTGAATTCAGGCCGTTTGCAGTTCCCGGACGTGACTGACATCGCGTTTGCTAATCGGGCGCACTTTGGAAGCATCCACTGTGGCTACCGCAATGGTTTCGCCAGCGAAGGTAAAAAATTCCACCTCGTAGGCCGCATCGTTTTTATGAATGTGAACGACTGTTCCGACATCGCCTGCCTTAAGCTTTTCGTTGGATAAATCCGCCGTGAGTACCACGCAATCATGTTCTTTGATTTTCATCACGCGTCCAAAGGATAGGCGGTTATCAATCTTGGCGCAACTGCTCCGTGATCAAATTGCCAGACTGAGCGGACACGAGGCGAACGTCCATCTGGGGCGTCGAGTTTTCCCTCCACTTCATAACGCGGGCCGAAACCTGTCTCGCGCGTTCGCATCACTTGGTGTGTCCTGCCGTGAAGACGAAGCGCTTGCGCCAATTGTTCCCATTTCTCCGCGCGAAAGCCAAACATCTTGAAGAACTGCGCCTTGCTCGCTCCATGACGATGCGCCGAGTTAATCAGATAACCCGCAATTTTCCCGCGCTCGACAATGGCCTTATCGGCATTTGGCAATTTCATTTCGGCAGACACTAATCCCAGCAGGATTCGAGGAAAGAAAATCTACCGGCTGTTGCTGGGTTTTTTATTGGATAGGACAAGACTTCGGACAGAGATTGTCCTCCTTGTGCTCGCCTCTTGCCGTTGATTCGGGAATGCAATATGATTTCTCCATGAAACGTTGGTTGGCTGCTTTCTTTTTTCTTACGCAGATTTTTTCGGGGAATGATTCGCGCGCGGCGGATAATTCCAAGGTCTATGTTCTGCCCATTCGCGATGACATTATGCCGCCGCTGGTTTATCTGGTGCGTCGCGGCGTGAAGGAAGCGATGGAAGCCCAAGCGGAGTTGCTCATTATTGATATGGATACGAATGGTGGACGAATTGATACAACGGAAGAAATCATCGGCATTCTCAATCAGTTCAAAGGAAAAACGGTGACGTATGTAAATCGAAAAGCGTTTTCAGCGGGCGCATTCATTTCGTTTGCCTCGCAGAAAATTTACATGGCGCCGCAGAGTGTCATTGGAGCAGCGGCGCCGATTATGCTGGCGCCGGGCGGAACCAGTCCCGAAGCGATGCCCGATACGATGGAAGCAAAAATAAGTTCGGGAGTCAGCGCGTTGGTGCGGGCGAATGCGGAAAAAAATGGGTACAACGTGGAAG
>JALYXC010000603.1 GCA_030947315.1 Verrucomicrobiota bacterium
ATAAATAATAGTCGGCACACCGCGCGCCTCGAGAAATTTTTGCAGTTCATCGCGTTGCTCAGCCAGAATAACGAACGCATGAAAAACGTGCGTGTTGCCTTCGACAGTCTGGGGCAATTGAGCGGGCAAATTTTTTAAGCCGTTCAGGTAACGTTCCGCAATGGTAGCCCGCCGCGAATTCCATTTTTGCAAATGCGGCAATTTTACGCGCAGAATAGCCGCTTGTAATTCGTCGAGCCGCGAATTAACTCCGTGCAACTCGTGAAAATAGCGTTGGGCAATTCCGTGCCCGCGTAACATTTTTAATTTTTTCGCCAGCGTCTGGTCGTTCGTCACAATCATGCCGGCATCACCATTTGCGCCCAAATTTTTCGTCGGATAAAAACTAAAACAGCCGAGTCGTCCCAAGCTTCCCACCGCGCGACCGCGATATTTTGCGCCGATGGCTTGCGCGCAATCCTCGATGATTTGAATCTGGCGCGGCTCGGCCAGCGCTTGAAGTTCTTGCATGGGCGCCGCCTGGCCGAAAAGGTGGACAGGAATAATCGCCCGAGTGCGCGCCGAGATTTTGCCGGCGACTTCGATCGGATCCAAATTAAAAGTGCGCGCATCAATATCCGCAAAAACAATTTTGGCGCCGACCTGATGAATTGCTTCGGCGGGAGCAATGTAACTAAAAGGCGTCGTTATAACTTCGTCGCCCGGGCCGATTTCCAACGCGCGCAACGCGAGAGTCAGCGCGTCGGAACCCGAGTTCAGGCCCACGCCGAATTTTGTTTCGGTGTAATCAGCAATTTCTTCTTCAAACGCGGTGAGATTTGGCCCAAGAATATACTGACCTTGCGCCAGAACTTTTTCAACGACGGGAAGCAGTTCGTTTTTCAGCGACTCATATTGCGCGGCTAAATTTAAAAAGGGAATGTTCATAGAATGGAGCAATAATCAGGCTCGAATCCAGATATGGAAGTCCCGGTGTTTTTCTTCGTCCGAGAAAATTGCAGACGAGTGGCGGTCGTTCTGCCTGGCAGTTATTTTTTTCGGCCAATTACGCCAGAGTCATTTGGCGCTTTGCCAGAAGCGTTACGCATTTGGGCTTTGGCTTCGGGCAACCAATCCTTAATTTGCTGAATCCGTTTTTCGTCCACAGGATGCGTGCGTAAAAAGTTGGGCGTTTTGCTGCCGCCATGCGCTTCGTTAAATGAGGAAAATCGTTGCCAAAAATCAACCGCCGCTTCCGGATTATAACCGGCCCGGGCCATATAAATCAGTCCGATATGGTCGGCTTCCGATTCCTGTTTTCGGCTGTGAGGAAGTTCATAACCGAGCTTTCCGCCTAAACCATACACCGCCGCGACGGCCGTTTGCGTAATCGGTTTTGCGCTTTGGGTGGCCGCTCCGAGTAATTGTCCGCCGACCTGCAGGGCCATTCCTTCACTCATTCGTTCCGCGCCATGATGTGAAACAGCATGGGCGACTTCGTGACCGATCACCGTCGCGAGGCCATCTTCATCTTTTGAAATGGGCAACAGACCGGTATAAACTCCAACTTTTCCGCCCGGCAAACAAAACGCATTAGCTTCTTTGCTGTCAAAAACCACAAATTCCCACTTGGCATTCGGCAACTCGGCGACCGACGCGATTCGTTTTCCCACTTTTTGCACCAGCGCATTAGCTGCAGCATCGTGACTGATCGGCACTTCTTTTTTCATCTTTTCAAAACTGGTCAGGCCGAGCTGCATTTCCTGATCAGCGGAAACCAGATTCAATTGTTTGCGGCCCGTGACAGGATTAGTGGCGCAACTGGCCACCAAAAGTAGAATGAGGGCGCTTTGCGCAACGATCCGAAGTTCGAAATTTTTCATAATCTTTTTGTGTTTTTTAAATTAACAAGCTAGTTTAGGAAAAATCAACTTGATTGCAATCCGCAACCGCCATGTTTTAATTATCAGGAATTTTCTCAGGAACCAGACGAGTTTCGACGTAGCATCACGCAATCAAATTTTTAAGGGCAAATTTTTAAGGTTAGACCGTATTTGTCCAACCTGCTTCCATAAAGTTCACGCAGAAAAACAAATCTCGACGGAATAATTTTTGCACGATAGCGTGAAATTGCTTCCAAATAACATGACATATTACGCGCACACGGCCGATG
>JALYXC010000608.1 GCA_030947315.1 Verrucomicrobiota bacterium
GGTTGTGAGGTCGAGTCGGGCGATGCGGTTGCGCGCCTGTCCGCCGATGCTGTTCGCTCCGTTGAAATAGCCGCCGACTAGAATCTTGCCGTCCGCCTGCACCGCGATTGAAAGGACATCACTGTTAGCATTCGGGTTGAAAGCTGTGTCGAGCGTGCCGTCCGGGTTCAATCGTGCAATGTTATTGCGGGTCACGCCCAAAACGGTGATAAAGCCGCCGCCGATGAGAATTTTGCCGTCGGGCTGCACGGCTGTGGCCAAGACAACGTTGCTGACGCCGCCACCGGCGGGGACGATGCCGAGATCGAGCGTCCGGTCGAGCAAACCGCCGGTTTCGAGACGGGCGATACTGTTGCGCGTCACCGCCGCTCCGCCGTTTGGCGAGAGCGTGGTGAAATCACCGCCCGCTAAGATCTTGCCGTCCTGCTGCACCACGATTGAATTGACACCCCCGCCGCCCTGCGTTCTTGGATTGAACGAATCGGCCAATCCGGTGACCCGATCGAGTCGTGCGATGCCAGCGCGTGATGTCAGTCCATTGACAAAGCCGAAATTGCCGCCGACCAAAACTTTGCCGTCCGCCTGCACCGCGATTGAATAGACAGCACCGTTCGCGTTCGGGTCGAACGAATCAGCCGCTCCGGTCACGGCATCGATCCGGGCGATGTTGTTGCGCGTCACGGCAACTGTGGTAAAAGAAACGGTGTTAAAGGTGCCGCCGATGAGTATCTTGCCGTCCGGCTGCACTACGATTGAATAGACAACATTGTTCGCGTCCGGGCTGAACGAATCAGCTGCTCCGGTGACGGCATCAAGTCGGGCGATGCGAAAGCGCGTTTGTCCGCCAATGTTGGTGAACTGTCCGCCCGCTAAAACACGGCCGTCCGCCTGAACCGCGATTGAATATACATTAGCGTTCGCGTTCGGGTTGAACGTATCAGCCAAGCCGGTCACGGGGTCGAGCCGGGCGATTCGATTGCGCGTCTGTCCGCCGATGCTGATGAAACTACCGCCCGCTAAGATCTTGCCGTCCGCCTGCAACGCGATTGAGAAGACCTGACTGCCCGCATTGCCTGCGTTCGGGTCGAAGGCGGCGTCCAAAGTGCCGTCCGGGTTTAGCCGGGCAATGCGGTTACGCGTGACCGCCACTCCGCCGTTGGGTGAGAGCGTGGTAAAATCGCCGCCGATAAGAATTTTCCCGTCCGGTTGCACGACAAAGACTCTAACCTGGCCGTTCGCATTCGGATCGAAACCGTCAAGCGCGGATTGCGCGCGGGCCGCTTGCGTGCCGTCGGCCATCAACACCAATAAAAAAGCCAACCAAGTTGTTATAAATTTAAACCGACAGCTTCGTGGTTTCTCGTTTTTCGGTCTGAGCAAAATTTCTTTTTTCATATCTCGTCCGCAGTGATGACTGCTAACAAATTCTGGAAGACAAAAACTTTAATAGATTTTTCTGGATTGGCAAGAGAAAAATTTAGGGAAGGTGGAGAGGCGGGATAGAAATTGGCAGTAAAAATTCCTGGAGATATTTTTACAGCGCTGTGGAATTTAAGAAATTTTAAACTGAGAAAATTATTTCAGCGGCTTGACCATCACAAACCAGGCCGTATCATTTTTGCAATCGCCGCCGACAATCAAGAGGCCATTGGCTAAAGGATGAATATGTTTGGAAACTTCCTTGCCATTCCCAAAAAGTTTTACCTCGATTCGGCCATCGGAAAGATTTTTTACTTCCACTTCGCATTGCGGACTCATTTTGCTTTTCTGCGTAGCATTGGGCGCCACTTGAATGGCCTGGCGATTGACTTCAAAATAATTTTTCCATTTGTAGGGGCTTTTCTCCATTTTTTTGGCGAGTTCCGGTTCGAGTGGCTTATGTTTTGGATCCGGCGATTGCGGGTCATTGGTGCCCCAAATCAGTTGCAATTCCAATTTCGTATCGGCAGGAGTAACGGCGGCGGAATTAAAAACCAGCGATAAAAAAATCAGGGGAAAAAATAATCTGCTCGTCCCTAAAATGGATTTTAGCGTCGTCATAGCATTTCGATATTATTCTCCGAAGTTTGTTCGGTAGTGGGCAAATTAATCTCGCGGTTTTCCAGCCAGACAATCGTCATCTTTTCCGATTGCGAGCGAAAAGTTGAAGCAGCCATGTCTGCGAAAGTTTCCACGGCGCCGGGGACATAAGTCGCCGCCCGGAGCGGATGGGTGAAATGGGAGACGCTGACCAAGGCCGAAACGAGAGCGGCGGCGCCAGCGAGCGGGAGAAAAAATTTTCGCCGGCCGTAAAAAAACGGTTTGGACTCGCGCGAATTTTGCAGCCGGCCTTCTTGCTCAATCTGACGTTGGATTTTGCTCCAATAAAAGTCGCGCGTTTCGGGAAGTTTTAATTCCAATTCGTTTCCGGCCAAAGCAGTTTTGGTAAATTGGAGTTCGGCGAAAAGCTCGCGCGCCTCATTCTCGCTGGATAACCGCTCGGTGATTTGCCTGGCTTCGCGCGCAGATAATTCGCCATCCAGACAAGCCTGTATTTTCAATTCGTCATTCATTTTGTGTTTCTTTCTTTAGACTCGCTA
>JALYXC010000050.1 GCA_030947315.1 Verrucomicrobiota bacterium
GCTCGACATTGCTTTGCCGAGACTCACGCGTCGTTTCAGTCGTGATTTCAAAAACCTGGAGGGACTTGAACCGTCCAAGTTTGGCAACCAGCTTTTGCCGTTAAAACCGTTCACGCCGGAAGAAACGCGAGAGATTGTTTTCAAGACGATGCTCGACGCGGAGATTCATCACACCATCACGCTCGACGGGGCTGGCCTTGCTGATTATCGCTCCGTGGTGGCTTTCTTCGCGCGGCAGTTGCTAAAAGACTTGCGGCTCGTTGGCGGTTACGACGTGCTTTACGGCAAGGTGAAAACTTTCATGCGTGAATTTCTTTTCACGCCGTCGCCGGTGAATCTGGAAGATGCCGTTGTGCTTCGCAATTTTTCCGAACCGGACGCGGGAAAGATTCTTTACGACTCATTCAAAGCCGCGATCAATGCGCTGACGATTCAGGAAACCGGCACGACACGCATTGAGGACAGAATCCGGCTGCGCGAGATGCGCCCGTTCCGAACCGATTACCGCGCCAATTTGCTCGCCAGCAAAAGCATTTTCAACAAGGTCGTGGGCGAGCCGAATTCCGGCGGATTTGAAATGTCGTTCGCGGTTTTTCTAGAAGCCGCGCCGGACGTGGAAGCGTTTGGGAAAAATTATTTCGCCGTTGGTTTCAAACTGGATTACGTCAGGGCGAATGGCGACTTGTCCAACTACACGCCGGATTTCATCGTCCGCACGAAAGATAAAATTGTCTGGCTGGTGGAAACCAAAGGACGCGCGGAACTGGACTTGCCGCAAAAAATGGCGCGGCTCAAACAATGGTGCGCCGATGCCACCGCCGCCGAAGCCGCCGAGGGCGGTTCATCAGGTCAGCGTTACGATTTTGTTTTCGTTGACCAGATTGGCTTTGAAAAACACGCGCCGAAAAACTTTGCCGCGCTCGCCGCCAGTTTCACCGAATATAAAACCTGACTATGAACTCCTTCCGTAACCAACGCCTTCGCAACCACGCGCTGCCCATGAGCACGGCGTGGTTGTTCAATGACATTGCCGAGGCCAAGGGCAAACAGGAATTGTTCACCCGCCAGTCGCCGCAAGTGCTCAAGGCGCTCCGCGAGGCCGCCATCATCCAAAGCTCCGAATCCTCCAACCGCATTGAAGGCGTCACCGTCGCGCCCGACCGCCTGCGTCCGCTTGTGCTCGGCAACACCAAACCGCGCGACCGCTCCGAGCAGGAAGTTCAGGGCTACCGCCGCGCGTTGAACGAAATCCACGCACACCACGAAAAACTTTCCATCACGCCGGACACGCTCAAACAGCTTCATGCTCTCTGCCAGTCCGCCAGCGGCGACGCCGGGCAATTCAAACGCATTGACAACGAAGTCATCGAACTCCGGCCCGGCGCTGCGCCCGTCATCCGTTTCAAATGCGTTTCGGCGAAACATACGCCCGCCGCCATGGACGAACTCTGTCTGCTCTATCGCCACGCGCTGGATCAAGACAACATCCCGTCACTCATCGCCATCGCCGGACTCGTCTTGGATTTCCTTTGCATCCACCCGTTCCGCGATGGCAACGGGCGCGTCTCCCGCCTGCTCACGCTCCTCGCGCTCTACCAGCATGGCTACGAAGTCGGGCATTACATCAGTCTGGAACGCCTCGTCGAGCAGTCCAAGGAAGATTACTACGAGTGTCTCAACCGCAGTTCCCAACGCTGGCACGAAGGCAAGCATGAATTGACCCCGTGGTTTAATTTCCTTCTCGCCATCATCCGCCGGGGCTATGCGGAGTTTGAAAATCGCGCCGGTCAGGTCAAAGCCCCGCGCGGCGCGAAGACCGCCCTCGTTGAAGCCGCCATTGACGACCAATCGGGACTTTTTTCCGTCGCTGAAATTCAGCACGCCTGTCCCGGTGTCAGTCTGGACATGATCCGGCTTCTCCTCCAACGGCTCAAAGGCACGAAAGTCGAGTGCGTCGGTCGTGGTCACGCTGCCAAATGGAGAAAAATTCCAATTAGGTAATAACTGCCTCAATTAGGTAATGAATTAGGTAACAACTTTTATGCCCCGCCCGCACACCGACACCTACGACCTCACCGACGCCGAGAAGCGCGATCTCATCAAACTCATCAACGAGGGCAAACCCCTGCCGGAGAAATACCGCTTCCTTCTCTTCGCCGACAAACGCGAGGTCGAACTCGTCTGGAACGGCAAGTCCCGCGAAGTCTGCACCGCCATCCTCCCCTTCCAGACCCTCGAACACATTGACGAACCGCGGAAGGAAAAACGAGATGAAGAAGAACTCGGCTTTGACCTACGCGGGCGCCAACTGAAAGGCTGGACCAACAAACTCATCTGGGGCGACAACAAGCTCATACTCGCCTCTCTCAAGAGCGGCGCGCTCCGCCGCCAGATCGAGGACGCCGGCGGCCTCAAGCTCATCTACATCGACCCGCCCTTCGACTTGGGCGCGGACTTCAGCATGGACATCGAGATTGGCGGCGAGACCTTCCACAAAGAGCCGAACCTCCTCGAACAAATCGCCTACCGCGACACCTGGGGCCGCGGCGCGGATTCCTTCATCGCCATGATTTACGAACGTCTCATCCTCATGCGCGATTTGATGCACAGCGACGGCAGCATCTACGTGCATTGCGATTGGCGGGTGAACTCATTCATGCGGTTGGCAATGAGCGAAGTTTTTGGGGAAACAAATTTCCGCAATGAAATCATTTGGAAACGAAAGGGCGGCAGCGCGAACCCTCAAAATCGCTTGGGCGTCGTCACCGACTGCATCTTTTGGTATTCAAAGTCCGAGTCGGTGGGCTTCGAGCAGCTTTTCACCAAGGACAGTGACGAGGCGAAGCAATACATCGAGGAGAGATTCAATCGGAAAGATGAGGCTGGTCGCCGATTCATGGACTCGCCGGTAATCAGCCCGAACCCAAGGCCCAACTTGATGTATGAATACAAAGGTTTCCCGCCGCCGCCCACTGGATGGTCTATTTCAAAAGACGTGATGGAGAAATGGGATGCCGAGGGGAAGCTGCTCATTCCGAAAGACAAGTCGAAGCGCATCCGCCGCAAGATTTACTTGGACGAGTATATTGGGCAACCAATCCAAAACCTTTGGATGGATGTTTTCGTTATCAATTCGCAGGCAAAAGAAGCGTTGGATTATCCAACGCAAAAACCCGAAGGACTTCTTGAACGCATTCTCAAAGCCAGCAGCAACGAAGGCGATTTGGTGGCGGACTTTTTCTGCGGGAGCGGCACGACCGCCGCCGTGGCCGAAAAGCTCGGGCGCAAGTAGCCGGCTCGTCAGTAGCCTCGCCCCACCAAACCAGCGGCGCGCACGGAGTGACGCGCCCTACCGACGACAGTTTGACCGTCGCCGTGGAGTTGACGGATTTCTCGGTTTATTACTCGCAGGGTCTGGCGGAGGCCATCACTGCCGATTTGAAAGAAGGCAAAAGCGAAGTCGTTTGCGAACAAAGCAAGCTCATCAAAGTGAGCAAAAACAAAGAAGGCGTCATCACCCGCGACGTGCTGACCAAACAATGGACCGATTGGGTGGATTATTGGGCGGTGGATTTTGATTACGAGAGCCGGAAGGAAATTATTAAAGTCGCGACCAACCTCGGCGTGGAAGGCGCATTGCCGGGCACAGCCAACGCAGGCGAGTTTCTGGATTTCGAGGAACGCTGGACCGGTGCTTACGTGTTTGAAAACGAATGGCAAAGTTTCCGCACGCGCAACGACAGAAATCTGGAATTAAAAAGCGCATCACACACTTACACGAAAGCGGGCCGTTACATCATTGCCGTGAAGGTGATCGATATTTTCGGAAATGATACGATGACGCTTATTCCGATGAATGTGGGGTAAAGAATCAGGCCGCGAATCCGCAGCGAAATAGTTTTGAATGAATTGTGCAGGAGGTGACCATGTCGAGACGCTCAAAAATAATTAGCTGAATTTTTCTTTTGAAAATCAATCGGCCAACCGCAAAATCAGCATAAATAGAAGAAAAAATATTTCTTTCCTCAGTTCCAAACATCATCGAAATAGGCAGACTTGTTAGCAGTAGGCGTTAGCAGTAGCGCATTTTTAAACTGTTTAAATCTCATAAAACCATTGATTCTATTGCCTTAAAACAAGATTGGAGCGGGTGAAGGGAATCGAACCCTCGTTTCGATGCCACAAGGCAAATCTTCAAATTCATTAGCAAATATGACATATTAGAACACCCTTGACATCCCTAGTTGTTGGGAGTATTGTTGGGAGACTATGGCAAGTGTTCATCAAAACTCCAAATCAAAATTCTGGTTCGCCGTTTTTCGGTCCTCGGATGGCAGGCGTGTTTTTCGTTCCACAAAATGCACTGAGCGTTCAAAAGCTCTCGCCGCTGCGTTTGAATTTGAACGCGCGGCCAAGCTCGCCGGGGCGGGAAATCTCGTCGAAGCGCAGGCGCGTAAAATCGTGGCGGACATCATGGAGCGGACGGGCGGGGAAGAAACACTCCGCGCGCCTACCATTCAAAATTATTTCAATCAATGGCTTGCCAGCAAAAAGGCGCGCAATTCTAAAGGCACGGCGGAGCGTTACGGATTCGCTGTGAGAGATTTTCTTAATCTACTTGGCAATCGGGCAGAGAAACCACTCACAAGCCTCGTATCGGCAGACGTAGAACGTTTTTTAAACTATCGCAGTGGCAAGGGACTTGCGCCCAAGACAATTATTCTGGACGTAAAAATCATTCGCACGGCGTTGAACCACGCGCGGCGGCAAGGCATCATTCCAACAAATCCGGCGGAAGCCGTGGAGCTTCCAAGAATGAAAAGTGTGGAACGCGGCACGTTCAACCCGGAAGAAGTAAAAATCCTTGTGGACGCCGCGCGAGACGATTGGAAAACGCTTGTCTTGCTGGCCTTCTACACCGGAGCGCGGCTTTCCGATTGTTGCCGCATGACTTGGGCGGATACCGATTTGAGCGCGGCCACGCTCACCTACACGCAATCCAAGACGGGAGAAAAAGTTACCTTGCCGATTCATTCCGATTTGCTAACGCACTTGGAAAAACTCGCCGGGAATGACACGCCGGAAGTTTTCATCATGCCGCGCATGGCGGGGCTGGCCACGGGCGGGCGCAATGGGCTTTCCGAAAGTTTCAGACGCCTGATGAAAAAGGCGGGCTTGGACATGCAGAAAGTGAAAAGCGCGGGCGTGCGTCAACTATCACGTCGCACTTTTCATGCGTTGCGCCATAGCTTCACGAGCGCGCTGGCAAATCAAGGGGTTGCACAGGAATTGCGGATGAAACTTACCGGCCACAAAACTGAATCCGTTCATCGCGGCTACACGCATCACGAATTGGATAAACTACGCACGGCGATTGAAAAAATTCCCTCACTTGGTTGAACCTCTGACAGAATTGACAATCCTGAAACGTCCGTGATACTAATTTGATCCTGACAGGCCGCGTAAAGTGCGACAACTGATTGCTGACTTAGAAAACCTCAATAACTTTTGCGCCAAGAAACTGCTGAGGCATGAAACTGAATCAGAATCATTATTTTTCCAGGCTTGCGAATTTTCAAAGGGCGACTAATCTTGAAAAGTGAGTTTCACGGCAAAGATAACAACCCCGGTTCGCGTCATTGTTCCTCCGCAAGTGGTGAGGGACTTCGCTGGCGTCCGTGGCCGTGTGCAAAGTGCAGTGGCGG
>JALYXC010000055.1 GCA_030947315.1 Verrucomicrobiota bacterium
AATCGGAAACGATTTTTCATTAATAAGCACATCGAATTTACCATAAAGTGTATAATCTTTTTTTCCCCCAACACAGATTTGTCCAGTGACATATACATCCGCCGTTCCTATTCCTTTTTCAGAAATATATGGACTTAGTTTTTCTAATTTCCAAATTTTCCCTTTTGGAACAAAAACCGGATCGCTGCCGTGTTGCAAGGTAACTCTTCGGACAAATTTATCCCTTCCCGCCCAACCGTTTGACGCGATTACAAGAAAAATAGAAGCAATCACTTGTAGCAAAATCATTTTTCGCATTTGATTAAAATTATCAAATTCTTTTAGGTTTGACGCAAGCATCGGGTTGCGTTCGATTATGCGCATGTCTCAAAAAACAAAATCGTTTTTCATTTTAATTTCCGTTTGCGTCGTTTCAGCTTTTTTTCCGGCATGCCAAACCGCGAATAAAACCGAAGTTGCTGTTTCGCAAAACGGCGTTTCGACCAATCAGAGCCAGCTTAAATTGCCCGCACTTTTTTCGGACAACATGGTTTTGCAACAAGGAATGACCGTGCCGATTTGGGGTTGGGCAGATGATGGCGAAAAAATTACCGTCACCTTTCGGAACCAAAAAGTTTCCGCGAAAGCAAAGGACGGAAAATGGAAATTGAACCTGCGCAATTTGAAAGGCGGCGGCCCGGATGTTTTAACCGTCGCCGGCAAAAATAAAATTCAACTCACCAACGTTCTGGTCGGCGAAGTCTGGGTTTGCAGCGGACAATCGAACATGGAATTTCCTTTGAGCCGCTCGTTTGAATCCAAAGATGACATCGCGAATTCTGCGAATCCAATGATTCATTTATTCCATGTGCCGAAATTAAAAGCCGATGCGCCGGTCAATGATGTCAAAGCGAATTGGACGGAATGCAATCCGCAAACTTCCGCCAGCTTCAGCGCTGTCGGATATTATTTCGGACGCGATTTGCAAAAAGCGCGCAAGGTTCCAGTCGGTTTGATTCAAAGCGATTGGGGCGGTTCGCCTGCCGAAGCCTGGATGAGCAAGAATGTTCTCGAAAAAAATCCGCGTTACAAAAGCGAAATTCTCGATGCGCATTTAGTCACGGAAAAAAATTATCGGGACGCGCTCGTCGCTTTTGAAAAAAATAAATCTGCTGATGGAAAAAAAACCGCTCCGAAACGGGCGCCGTGGAAACCGAGCGAACTTTACAACGGCATGATTGCGCCGCTGATTCCTTACGCCATCAAAGGCGCCATCTGGTATCAAGGCGAATCCAACGCGCCGCGCGCCGAACAATATCGCAGCTTGTTTCCCGACTTGATTCGCAATTGGCGTCGCGATTGGAACGAAGGCGATTTTACTTTTTTGGCCGTGCAACTTGCGCCGTTCAAACCGATTCAACCGCAACCTGGTGAAAGTGATTGGGCGGAACTGCGTGAAGCGCAATTGCTCGCGACAAAAATTTTGCCGAAAGTTGGAATGGCGGTCATCACTGATGTCGGTGAAGAACACGATATTCATCCGACGAAAAAAGCGCCGGTTGGCGGACGACTTGCCGTGGCTGCGAGGGGAATTGCTTATGGCGAAAAAATTGTTTTCTCCGGCCCGATTTATAAAAAAATGGAAATCCAAAATGACAAAGCGATAATCAGTTTTGACCACGTCGGCGGCGGACTTGAAACGCGCGGCGGCGCATTAAAAGGTTTTTCCATTTGCGGCGCGGACAAAAAATTTGTCTGGGCCACTGCGGAAATTGTCGGTGACACGGTGGTTGTGAGCAGCCCAAATGTTTCAAAGCCAGTCGCGGTTCGTTACGGCTGGGCAGATTTTCCCGTTGTGAATTTGTGGAACAAAGACGGCTTGCCTGCGTCCCCTTTTCGCACAGACGATTTTCCCATGATCACCGCGCCGAAGAAATAATTTCTCGCGACGGAAACGAAGGCAGCGAAGTTCAAGGAAAAAATCCTTCGGTCATTTCGCGTCCTTCGCGCGACAATTTCACTTCACCGATTTTACAAATCCGTGACAATTCTTCTCTTCGGTCTGGCCTAAGCTCGGTATCAATTACTGAAGCCAGCGCTGATGAAACAATTTCGTTTAAATAAAAAACCAACTTTTTTTTGGCACGGTCTGCTCATCATTTTGCCTGTCGCGGTTCTGGCGATTGTCAGTTTCGCTTCGTTGCGTCAGGACGAACAAGCTGCGGAAAAAGATGCGCGCAATCGCGCTGCGGCCAATGTTCAAAGTCTCGCTCGCGTCATTGGCGGAAAAGTTGACGACGAAATAAAACAGTTTCTCATCCGGCAAAATGTTTGGGCGATGGATTTGCACAACGCGCCACAGCCTTCGACAGTCTGGAGC
>JALYXC010000084.1 GCA_030947315.1 Verrucomicrobiota bacterium
ATACGGGCGGCGGAATTCCCCAGGAACAAATCAACCGCATTTTTGAACCGTTTTACACAACGAAAAAAAAAGGAACCGGGCTGGGTTTAATGATTGTGCAGCGCATTGTTCGAGAACACGGCGGCCGGATCGAATTGGAAAGCCGCGTCGGCCAAGGAACGATGTTTCGCCTTTGGTTTCCCTTGCGCGAAAAACTGCCGAGATTACTCGAATCACCTTTGCATTCATGACTAAACCGATGCTTCTAATTGTGGATGATGAAAAGCCGACACAGGAAGTCTTCGGGTGCCATCGGCAAATTCTTGAATTATTCTAATCGAAATAGTTTAGCCACCTTTTTCATTTTCCGTTGACGGGGTTCGTGGTGGCTGGTTTTGCAGCCACTGATTGAGTCGACTGGTTTTATACCGCTCTCCGGCAATGCTGATAGCGAGTCCCGGAATTCCCAACAAATAGCGGCGCCAAACGCGTTGCGGTCGAGTGATAAGCCGAAAAAACCATTCCAAACCAGCCTCGCGAAGCACGGCCGGACAGTTTGGAAGCACGCCGGCAATGACATCAAACAGGCCGCCTACACAAAGAATGGTCGAACCAGGCAATGCCACGTGCAGGCGCAATGCGGTTTCTTCCTGTCGCGGCTGGCCCATTCCGAGGAAAATCAGCTTCGGCGCGAATTGCCGAAAATATTCTATCGTTTTGCAAAACTCGGTGGAGGTCTGATATCCGTCAGCCGCTGCGAGAGATACCGGACAAAGTATTCGGTCGCGAATAGTAGCGGCTACCTGCGTCGCGACTCCTGGCTTTCCGCCGAGGAGCGCCAAGGACAACCGTAGCTGAGCGGCGCGATGGCAAAGCTCCAGAAAGAACCGGTTGGCAGTAGTTTTTGGCATGTTCCCGTGACCGAGGAGTAAGCTGGTCAGGGCAACCCCCACTCCGTCGGGATAACATAAATCGCAACAATTCAGGGTTGCGGCAAATTCCGGCTGGCGTTGTGCGAGCCAAAGAGTGAAAGCGTTCGCGTAAGTGATGACACCACCTTTATTTTTTGAAGCATTATCCAACGCCAACGCCATTAAATCGTGCTCTCTGATTTTGTGGACTCGCAGACCGAGCAAATTACGTGTTTGTTCGATGGTTAAACCGGCCTCAAGATGATTGCGTAGCTTTTCCACTGCCCAAAACCATTGTCAAAGGCTTGAAGTTGTGTAAATAAGAGATTCCCGTATTTTGCGTTACTTTGTGAACAGCGTCAAACGGCTCATCATCAATGCGGACGACTTCGGGCGCGAGGCTTCCATCAACCAAGCGATCGTCAGCGCTCATCATGAAGGCGTTTTGACAAGCGCCAGTCTTATGGTGAATGAAGAAGGTTTTGAGGATGCCGTGCGGCTGGCACGCGAAAACCCGCAGATGGGAGTCGGATTGCACTTAACGCTTTTGTGCGGTCATTCGGTTTTGCCGTTCGAAAAAATACCTTCATTGGTTAATTCAAATCAGGAATTTTCCAACCACTCCGCTCGCGAAGGTATGCGTTACTTTTTCTCCGCGGCTCGCAGGCAACAATTACGGCTGGAGATTGCCGCTCAATTCGAGAAATTCCATACGACAGGATTGCCGTTGGATCACGTCAACGGTCATTTGCATATGCATATGCATCCTGTGGTCATCAACATGATCTTAGAAAATGCGGAGCGCTGGAAAATTCGAACGTTGCGTTTGACGAACGAACCTTTCTTTTTGAATTGCCGAATGAGTTCGGGCCATTGGTGTTATCGGATTACTCATGCACTCATCTACCGTGTGCTTTCCGGCCTTGCCCGGTCGCGAGTAAAATCCCGGAAAATTCGCCACACCCAGAGGGTCTTTGGTTTGTTACAGAACGCTCGCGTGGACGAAGCTTACGTGCTGAATCTTTTATCTCAACTTCCCGATGGTGATTCGGAATTATATTCTCATCCGACAATGAATCAGCCGAGATATGAGTTTGAGGCTTTTGTCAGTCCCCGTGTAAAGAGTCGCATAAAAGAACTCAGCATTCAGTTGATCCGCTACCAGGATTTGTAATTGGCACAGCTTGCGGAATAAATCCCAGGGCTTAAAACAGGAATGCTCGCAGTATTCGCGGATGTCATCTGCCAGAGTCGAGGGTCTTTTCTCTTTTACTCTTCAGAGTTTTTTCGTTTTGATGTCAAGTCCATAGGCCAGCAAAATGAAACCGATGCTCTTAATCGTTGATGACGAAAAACCGACGCGCGAGGGTCTGCGCGCCGCCCTGGAAGATCACTATGATGTGTACGTGGCCGAAGATGCCGCGACCGCCACGACTCTTTTGGAACAGGAAAATTTTGACGTGATGCTGACTGATTTTCGTTTGCCGAATGAAGACGGCATGAAATTAATTGCCCGCGCCAAGTCGCTGCCCCAACCGCCCATTTGCATTTTAATGACGGCTTATGGTTCCGAAGAACTGGCCGTCAATGCAATGAAACAAGGCGCTGATGATTACATTGCCAAAGGGCGTTTGCAGATTGACGAATTGGAAATGCGGATTGGCCGCGCCCTTCGCCAACAAAATCTGGAAGTCGAGAATAGTTCTCTGCGCCAACAACTGAAAAATAAATTCGGCCTCGAAAATATCATCGGCGGATCGGCCGCGATG
>JALYXC010000101.1 GCA_030947315.1 Verrucomicrobiota bacterium
TTCTTTATGAGTACAAATCTTCCTCAAGAAATTCCGGGTCGCGTGACTTTCATGGAAGGCAACGGCGAGTTGCCAAAAATCCAAATCGCCACGCCGTGGAGCCATGCGGAAATTTATTTGCAGGGAGCGCACATCACTCATTTTCAAAATATCGGCGAGCCGCCGCTTTTATTTTTGAGTCACGTCAGCCGCTTTGAAAAGGGGACGCCAATTCGCGGCGGGATTCCGATTATTTTTCCGTGGTTCGGCCCGCGCGAAGGCCAGGTCATGCACGGTTTCGCGCGAAATCAAACCTGGGATTTGAAAGAAATCATCCAATCACCCGGCGGAGGATTGCACTTGAAATTCAATCTGCCCGACTGCGATCAAGCGGCGCTGCTGCCGAAATTCACGGCTGATTATTCCGTGGAGGTGAATCAAAGTTTGCGGGCGGAATTGACTATTCAAAATATGACCGAGGACGAGAATTTTATTTTCGAAAATTGTTTGCATACCTATTTCACCGTGGGCGATGTCAGCGCCATTTCGATCAGCGGTTTGAAGGGAACTGATTATTTGGATAAATGTAAAAATTTTGCGCGTTGGACGGAAACTACTGATTCAATTAAAATTGCGGAAGAGATTGACCGTGTTTATCTCGACACAACTTCCACGGTGGAAATTCACGACACGAATCTAAAACGCCGGATCATCGTGGAAAAATCGGGATCGGTTTCGACCGTTTTGTGGAATCCATGGATCGCCAAGTCGCAGCAGATGCCCGATTTCGGCAATGACGAATATCAGAGAATGATCTGCGTGGAGTCAGGAAATGTGGCGGGCAATCAAATCACTTTGCCGCCCGGAAAAAGTTGTTCTCTGCAAATCAATCTGCGCGCGGCACCATTGTAATCCAGTTTGGCAAATTGGATCGAACCTTTTCCTGGCTGCGATTGTGTTATAGTTTATTTGTGAAATTTATCTTCCTGATTTTTGTCGGGCTGTTCGCGGGATCAACTGTTTTGGCACAACAAAAAGCAACCGAAGCGGACGAAATTTTTCAGTCGGCGGATGAATTCCTTCGCGAGAACATTGATGAATCTGTTTTGGATGCTTTAGGCGTGGATACCACACGCGCGCGAAAATTTTTCGCAGAATTGCAAAAACGATCTCAAGGCTCTGATGTTTATGACTTCAGTGACTTGCAGGAAACGGCCCGGCAAATCCTTCCCGTGCTGCAACAATTCGAAGAGACGCAGCCTTACGCTCTCTGGTTGAAATCGCGTTTTGATTATTTCGAAATGTCGGACAAATTGCGAAAAGAAATCCCGTCCTCGCCGACAAATAAAGTTCGCCTGCCCAGTCCCTCGCCAAAATTGCAACGTAAAGCTTGGGCTGAAGTAATTGAAAAACGCCCAATGCCGCCACTGGCCGGCCAACATGTCGCGGGATTAAAACAAATTTTTAAGGCGGAGCGAGTCCCGCCGGAATTGGTCTGGCTGGCCGAAGTGGAATCTCTGTTTAATCCAGTGGCCCGCAGTCCGGTCGGCGCGGTGGGATTATTTCAATTGATGCCGACGACGGCGCGGAGCCTTGACCTTTCCCTCGGACCGCCCGATGAACGGTTGCAACCCGATAAAAATGGACGCGCCGCCGCTCGTTACTTGCGTCAATTGCACAACCGTTTTGGCGATTGGCGACTGGCTCTGGCCGCTTACAACGCGGGTGAGACTCGCGTGGCTGATTTGTTGAAGAAAAATAAAACGCACAGTTTTGATGAAATTGTAAATCGGTTGCCGGCCGAAACGCAAATGTATGTTCCGAAAGTCGAAGCGACCGTGCGTAAACGGGAAGGCTTGGCACTGGCTGATTTAAAAGTGCCGAAAGCCTGAGATGATTCTATAGCTCCTTTTCAAATGGAGACTTGGCGGAAATGAAAAAGCAAGAGCTAGAATACGCTGCATAATTTATGCAGAAAAAAATGCCTTCGCGGAAATCCTGCCAATCCTTCTCTTCCCTGTTAAACCAGTTATAAGAATGAGTTTTAAGAGGCTGGGTTATCTGGCCGATTTTTTTTCATATTCCGCGACTGCTTTGGGCATCTGGGCGCGGAGTTGGTCAATTCGACTTCCGTGCGATGGATGCGTGGACATGAATTCAGGCGGTTGTCCCCCGCCAGATTGGCTCATCCGTTCCCAAAAAGAAATCGCTTCTCGAGGATCATAACCCGCCCGCGCCATATAAATAAGTCCCATCTTGTCCGCTTCCGATTCGTGATCCCGGCTAAAGGGAAGCAAGACGCCGTATTGCGCGCCGGCGCCGAGTGCCGCCATAACTCCCTGACGTTGTCCCGGATCCATATTGCTCATCGAAAAGTTTGCCCCCGTCAGCAAGGTCTGCGCGAGACTCGATCGCAGTAATCGCTGCGATCCATGCCGGGCAATCGCATGAGACATCTCGTGTCCCATCACTGTCGCAAGCCCCGCCTCGTTCTTTGTTGTCGGCAAAATTCCAGTGTAAACCACAATTTTTCCGCCAGGCAGGCAAAAGGCATTTTGCTGCGAGCTGTTGACGAGACTCACTTGCCATTTGAAATCTTTGGCATCATCACCCGTGGCGGCCGCGAGGCGCTCGGCGACTTTCACGACCAGATCATGCTCGGGGCCGCGTTCGACTACTTGCGATTGAGCCAAAACCTCCTGGTAACTTTGCAAACCGAGTTTTTGTTCTTGTTCGCTGGAAAGAGCCACGCGATAGGATTTTCCTGTTTCAGGATTCTTGACTTTTTCCGCGCCGAAATATTGAAACAGCATGACTAACCCGGCGATAACGATTGGAATTAAAGCAATTTTACCTCGGCTCATAAGTCGTAATTTTTGTTATGGTTTTGAAAAATAATATTTTTTCCAGATATTAAGCAATCGGGCTAACCCTTATTGCAAATCAGTCAATTTACTCGAAGGGTTCTGCAGTTCGGTGCGCGACCAAGTCTCCCACACTTTAATTTGTCCAGCCAGTTCGTCCGTGCGCAGTGCCGCGCCCTCGGTTGTCAAATGCCATGGAGTATCCGCAAAATGATCGCGAACAGTGTGTACGCCGAGGCTCGGCTGCCGGAGCACCGGCAGAAATTCCGAGACTTGGTATAAAAAGTTTAGATTCTCGAGTTGTTGCGGAGCGCGGTTCGCTGGAGGACGATAGCCCCATGGAAGCGAATACGCCACGCGAACGCCCCTCTGTGCGCAGAAAGTACGAATGAAAGTGAGCAACTCTTTAGCATCTTTAGAGAGCGTGAGATTAGCCGCGGGCGGGAGGGGGAATTCGCGTTTTACAATCACCTCCTGCCAACCGCTCGCGTGAAACTCGCGGGGCTCATAACGATAAAGCGGCTGACGAAACGCAATTTTACCGAGCAAAGTAAAGGTGTGATAGCCTCCGGGACGCAGATCCAATAACGCAGATGGCCAGGATATACGACCATGGTTTCGCAACAACTCTGCATTTCCAGTGGCCAGACTGAATTGGACACCGAGAGGTTCGAGGTTTAGTGGCACGGTTAACAAATCGGGTTCCATCGCCATGATCAACGTGTCTCCGGTCCGCAACGAATGCAGCGCGTAGCGGGTAAGAATTTTCGCTCCCATCCCGGCGTTGAGACCAAGATTTACCAAAGGCAAAGAATTTCGTTCCAGCATTCGTTCGCCGTTAATTGACGTCGCACAACTTGATCCGCCGAAGATGACTATCTTGGATTTGTAATCGCGCTCAAGCTTTTGTGCCCAGGCGCGTTTCACCGCGTCGCCGTGGTGAAGGAAAGCAATCTCAGGATTAACGCGGAGAGTGTAGAATGCGCCCACGCCCCACGTGGTTAACGCGACGGCCAGTAATCGCACGGCCCTTCCTGGGATGGCGAGCTTAAAAGGCAAAATAGATAAAGCCATTGTTCTTTCCGGGAGCCAGCATGATTGTGAGGACTATCAAAACCGCTGGCATCCACCGTCGGCGAAGATAATAGTAAGGTTCATTCTTCCGGCGTACTGAAAGCCATTCAACTATAAGTGTGGCGATGGTTAACAATAACAAACCGCCAACTACCATTTGATCGCCGGTCCCCCAGGCACGCAATGCTTCCATCAATGCCTGCCGCCGATACGCGCCCGGAGTAAGCAAGAGTTTCATTTTCGCCAGTAGCGCCGTGGTATTTACTTCATAAAAACAAAGCCATGCATAAAAGCTGGCTATCATAGTTCCCAGCCACCCCAACACGTTCGGCAATGTGAGTCTGCCCAGCAGGCGATTAATAATGAGAAACCCACCGTGCAGCGCACCCCAGAGCAAAAAGTTCCAACCCGCGCCGTGCCAGATACCTGATACCAAAAAAACTAGCGCAACATTCAATGCCCAGTAACGCACCCGACTGCCACCGAGCGGCACGTAGAGATAATCGCGAAACCATTGGCTGAGCGTAATATGCCAGCGACGCCAGAATTCTCCAATGCTCGTCGAACAATATGGACTGAGGAAATTCAGCGTCAGTCGGATACCGAAGCAACGCGCGATACCCACCGCAATTAGACTATAGCCCGCAAAGTCGTAGTAAATTCGCAAACCGAAGAGCAGGTTTGTCATCCAGACGAAATACGGATTGCTAGCTAACCCGCGACTAAAATAATTTGCCAGATTATCCGCCAAACAACATTTAAAAAAGAATCCGACCGCCATCCAGGTAATCCCTTCGTTAATTTCATTTGGCAACCACCGAAATCGAAACGACTCCATTTGTGGAAGCAAATCGGCGCGCCGTTCGATTGGTCCGGCCACAATCTGCGGAAAAAAACCCGCGAAGTTCATATAATTGAGAAAGCCCGGTCGCGGATGCCGAAACACGAGGGTGTCCACGACAAACGCAACTTTTTGGAACGTGTAGAAGGAAATACCTACGGGAATGACAAGATTGCGTAGCGTGTCGAGATGCACCCCCAGGACGATGTTCCCAATGAAGTGGGCATATTTGTAATAAAACAGAGGCGCGAGTTGAATCGGAATCAAAACGAGGAGATACTTGCGAGCATGTTCGGCGTGGTATTTTTGAATCCAATACAGTCCCACATACGTTCCAATCGCCACGGCAAGAAAGATGGCAAACGTAACCCAACTCACGCACAACAGCAGAAACAGGCCGAGGGAAAGCAGCCCAACTTTATCGAATAATTCCAGGCGCGTCGGAACAATCCTCGCGAAAATAAAACGCAAGCCGAGCAGCAATGCAAGTCCACTCAGCAGATATTCCCAAAAACGCAGTTCGGCAAAGTTCATGCGATCAAAAGGGAAGAGGTAATCTCAAGAGAGCATTAATTTTTCTCCTCAAACTGCTTCGGAGACTTTCGGTTCCTTTTATTTGCGGTGAGGAACAAGGCAGGTCGCAGGCGTGAAATTGCGATATCATTAGTTCTTAAGAC
>JALYXC010000103.1 GCA_030947315.1 Verrucomicrobiota bacterium
CGGTTGCGACGTGGAAATTTGCGATTGGGCGAGTCGCCGCGCCGCGCAATTGATTTGCGATTTAGCGAATGGGCAGGTTCTCGGACATTCGGTTGACGCTTATGAAATTCCCGCGAAGCCGAAGGAAATTTCGTTGCGCCACGAAAAAGTTGACGCGTTGCTCGGCGTTGAAATTTCCGCCGCAGAACAAAATAAAATGTTGCAACAACTCGGTTTGGAATTGCTTCCTGCAACTCTCGAATCTCACGACTCAAGTAATTTCCGCATTCCATCTTTTCGCGTTGATCTGAAACGTGAGATTGATTTGATCGAAGAAATCACGCGGCTTTACGGCATTGAAAAAATTCCCGCGACGCCGCCGCGCGGCGCCATTGGGTCGAACGCCTTCGATAAAGTTCACGATGAAATTTCCGAAGCGCGAAGGATTTTTGCGGGTCTCGGTTTAAACGAAGCTCAAGGACAAACGCTGGTATCGAGTGTCGAGTGTCAAGTGTCGAGCGCGGAAATTGTCGCGCTGCAAAATCCGTTGAGCAGCGATATGGATGTTTTGCGACCAAGTCTTTTGCCAGGTTTGTTAAATGTTCTGCGACATAATCTGACGCGAAAAAATAACGACGTCGCCTTGTTTGAAATCGGCCGTGTTTTTACACAAACCAATGGCGACATTCGCGAAGAACGCCGCGTTGCCATCGCTTTGACCGGCCAACGCAATTCACTTTTTTGGAGCGGAACGGAACGCGATGCGAAGATTGACGCTTACGATTTAAAAGGAATTCTCGAAGAATTTTTTGAGCAATTTGGTTTGCGCGGTTTGACTTTTGCGCGACGTGAAAACAGCACGGAACTTTTTCTGGAATCAGCAGCGATTCAACTTGGGAAAAATAGCGTCGGCGAACTTGGACAACTCGTGCCTGCGCTCGCCAAAAAAAACGATTTGCGTGACGCCGTTTTTCTTGCGGAATTAAATTTTGATTTGCTTTTGGCGCGACGAAATTCTTCCAAGTCATTCAAATCATTGCCAGCATTTCCAGGTATTCGCCGCGATGTGGCGATGCTCGTTCCTGAAGCCACCACGCACGAAGCAGTTTTAAATACCGTCAAACAAACCAAGCCGCAAAATCTGGAAAGCGTGGAATTGTTCGATGTATTTCGCAGCAAAAATATTTCGGAAGGACAAAAAAGTCTGGCTTACGCTTTCATGTATCGAAGCGCCGAACGAACTTTGACGGACACCGAAGTAAACGCCGAGCAGGAAAAAATCGTGGAACAATTAAAACTAAATTTGCAGGCAACCGTGCGCGAGGCCGCGTCGCCGTCGAATTGAGTTGTTTAGATTCGTTCGCTGAATCTATTTTATTTCGCACCTGCTTCTATTTAACGCAAGATATTGGCGTCGCGGAGACGTCCGCCTTGCGCAGGAAAAAAATTCAGCGATAGTTTCTTATGAGAAAAATAGCCTCGCAGGAGTTCAGTGTCGTGGTGGAATGCGATGAAGAAGGTTACTACATTGCCACTGTTCCGGGCTTGTCGGACTACCCCCCCCAAACTTGGCTTTGATTTTTTCCTCAATGGAAAATTTACTTCCAACCCTCACGCCAGCGACACTTTATCTCGTTGCCACGCCGATTGGAAATCTCGAAGACATCACGTTGCGAGCGCTGCGAACTTTGAAGGAATGTGACGTGGTCGCGGCGGAAGACACGCGGCATTCGGGACAACTTCTCAAGCATTTTGAAATTTCCAAACCGATGTTGAGCTATTTCCAGTTTAACGAAGCGAAACGCAGTGAAGAAATTATTGAGCGGTTGCGGCGCGGTGAAAAAATTGCGCTCATCACCGACGCGGGAAGTCCGGGCATCAGCGATCCCGGCGAACGCGTCGTGAAAGCTGCGCTTTGTGCGGGTTTCAAAGTCGAAGCCGTGCCGGGAGCATGTGCTTTAATTCCAGCTTTGACCGCCAGCGGTTTGGCCACGGACGAATTTCATTTTATCGGTTTTCTGCCGCATAAATCAGGTCAACGCCGCAAACAATTGGAAAATTTGAAAACTTTTTCCGGCACTTTAATTTTATACGAATCGCCGTATCGCATTGAAAAATTGCTGAACGAATTGAACGAAGTTTTTCCTGAAAGGCAAATCGTTTTAGCACGCGAGTTGACCAAGAAATTTGAAGAATTTTTGCGCGGCACACCAAACGAACTGCTGGAAATTTTAAAGAAACGTTCGTTGAAAGGGGAGTTTGTCGTTTTGGTCAGCGGTGACGCCTCTTAGATTTTACTTTTTTCCTCAGTTCCTAAATTTATATTTCCAAACTCAATGAACTTATTCGATTTATCTGATGAAGTGGCTGTGGTCATTGGCGGGACCGGCGTTCTTGGTGGCGACCTGGCGGCAGGTCTCGCCCGCGCGGGAGCGAAAGTGGCGATTCTCGGTCGCAATGCCGAGCGTGGCGAAGCACGAGTGAACGCCATTCAGGAAAAAAAAGGCGACGCAAAGTTTTTTTCGGCGGACGCCATGTCGCGAGAAAGTCTTCATCACGCGCATGAAAAAATTCAAAACTTTTTTGGCGCGGTAACTATTCTGGTCAATGCCGCCGGCGGCAACGATCCAAAAGTCACCGTGGCGGGCGAACGGAAGTTTGAACAAATCGCGCTGGAAGATTGGCGCGCCAATTTTGACATGAATCTCGTTGGTGGAGTTCTATTGCCGTGCCAGGAATTTGGACCGGGAATGGTTGTGCGACAAAAAGGGAGCATCATCAATATCGCCAGTGTTACCGGGCATATCCCGTTGTCGCGGGTCGTGGCTTACAATGCTTCAAAATCGGCGGTGCTTAATCTCACGCAATTTCTGGCGCGCGAATGGGCGGAAAAAAATGTGCGCGTCAATTCGATTACGCCAGGTTTTTTTCCGGCTGAACAAAATCGAAAATTGCTTTTCAATGAAGATGGTTCACCAACAGCCCGCGCTGCTGCGATTCTTGGCCACACGCCGATGAACCGTTTTGGCAACGCGGATGAACTGATCGGCGCAGCTGTTTTCCTGGCCAGTACCAAAGCCAGCAGTTTTGTCACAGGCACAGACATCCGCGTGGACGGCGGCTTTTTGAGTCAGACGATTTAAGCTGGAACCATTCTCGACAAAAATTCGTCCGCAGTTAAGCTACCAAAAGTGAAGTCAGTTGTTTTGCCATTTGAAAAATCATTAAAGGCCCTTTGTGAAAAGTTCCGCGTAGAGCGGCTTTATCTTTTTGGTTCCGCCGCCCATGGGAAGTTTCAACCAGAGCGAAGTGATCTGGATTTTTTAGTGACGATGGAAGACCAGTCGTCCAGCGATTATTCAGATAACTATCTGGATCTTGCGAAAGCCTTGGAAAAATTATTTGAACGGCGCGTAGATTTGGTCACGGAGCGCTCGCTTCGAAATCCTTACTTGCGCGAAACAATTTTCAATGCACGCACGCTTCTTTATGAACGTCACGACGAAAAAGCTGCTGCTTGACGTTCGTGAAGCGGTCGAGAGTATTCTTCAACACACCAGTCATCACACGCTGGCCGATTATTCTGCTGATCGTTTTTTCCGTCGCGCGGTCGAGCGAGAATTTGAAATTATTGGCGAGGCATTGAACCGATTAGAAAAAATTGATCCTTCGACCGCGTCCAAAATTTCAGAACTTCGCCGTATAATCGATTTTCGAAATCGCATAATTCACGGATACGATACTATTGATGACAAGGTCGTGTGGGGCGTTGTGGAAAAATATCTTCCGACCCTGAAAACAGAGGTCGATAACCTTCTTCCGAAAACCGATTCGACCTAAAAACCCATGAATATTTCTCCCCAAAAAGTTTCTGAAATTGTCGCGGAGGCTTGTCCTGCGAAAGAGTATCGCGGGAAAAAAGTTTTGCTTATCGTTCCCGACGCCACGCGCACTGCGCCAGTTGGATTGATGTTTCAAACGTTGTTTGAGCAGATCGGGGGCGTCACAAAAAATCTTGATGTGCTGATTGCGCTTGGCACGCATCAACCGATGAGCGAAGCGGCGATTTGCGAGCGGCTGGAAATTTCGGAAGCGGCACGAAAAGGAAAATATCACGGCGTTCAATTTTTTAATCACGACTGGAATAATCCTGCCGCGCTCAAACGCATCGGAACTATTTCCAAAGAAGAAATCAGTGAACTATCCGATGGATTATTTTCGATGGAAGTTCCGGTTGAAATCAACAAACTCGTTTTTGATTATGACCAGATTATTATTGTTGGGCCGGTTTTTCCGCATGAAGTGGTTGGTTTTTCCGGCGGAAATAAATATTTATTTCCCGGAATCGGCGGCCCGGACATTTTAAATTTTTTCCATTGGCTCGGCGCCGTCGTGACGAATCCAATGATCATTGGAAATAAATGGACGCCGGTTCGACGCGTCGTGGACAAAGCCGGATCGATGGTCAATATCAGCAAACTTTGTTTCTGCATGGTGGTGGATGGAAAAGAATTGGCCGGAGTTTTTGCCGGCACGCCGGAATCCGCGTGGGATCAAGCAAGCGAACTTTCGCGGCAACGCCACATCACTTACAAAGAAAAACCGTTTCACACGATTCTCTCGTGCGCGCCCAAAATGTATGACGAAATTTGGACGGCGGGGAAATGCATGTATAAACTCGAACCCGTGCTGGCGGATGGCGGCGAACTGATTATTTACGCGCCGCATGTTTCGGAGGTTTGTATGACGCACGGAACTGTCATTAACGAAATCGGTTATCACTGTCGCGATTATTTTTTGAAACAATGGGACAAATTCAAGGATTATCCGTGGGGCGTTCTTGCGCATTCAACCCACGTTCGCGGCATCGGCACTTTTGAAAATGGCGTGGAGAAATGTCGCGCGCGCGTCACGTTGGCCACGGGAATTTCGGAAAACATTTGCCGAAAAATAAATCTGGGCTATCGCGACCCAAAAACAATTCGCCCGGAAGATTTCGCCGATCGCGAAGCGGAAGGAATTCTACTCGTGCCGAAAGCGGGCGAGATGCTTTATCATTTAAAAAATCCGCCCGCCTGGGCCCAGCGAAATGAGAAGTGAGTTGGATCAAAAACCGCCTTCTTTCCATTTAGTTTTAACTTTGTCGGCGAGCCGCTTGGTGATTTAATTTTTCAGAATGATCGTCACTGAATTTCGAAAAGAATATACTCTGGCCATTTTGCGGCGCCGTGATCTGGAGGCAAATCCATTTGACCAATTTACAAAATGGTTTTCAGAAGCCGCAAAAGTCGTTTCCGAACCGACCGCGATGACCGTCGCGACCGCCAATAAATCAGGGGAGCCTTCGGCGCGAACGGTTTTGCTCAAATGTGTGGATGAACGCGGCTTCATTTTTTGCACGAATTATGAAAGCCGCAAAGGGCGCGAACTGGCTGAAAATCCCCACGCTTCACTGGTTTTTTATTGGAAAGAATTGGAGCGCCAGGTTTGCATCAGCGGATCCGTCAGAAAAATTTCAGCAGAGGAATCAGAAAAATATTTTAATTTGCGGCCGCGTGGCGCGCAACTGGCCGCTTGGGTCTCGCACCAATCCGGCCTCATAAACGACCGCTCCGAATTGGAAAAAAAATTTCATCAGATGTCAGAAAAATATGCTGACAAAACTATTCCGTTGCCTCCTTACTGGGGAGGGTTTGTGGTCGCGCCCGTCACCATTGAATTCTGGCAAGGCCAGGCCAACCGGCTGCACGATCGTTTTTGTTACACCAGGCAAGGAGATGGCGGCTGGTTGATCGAGCGGCTGTCACCGTAAAACTCTCGCGAAAAGAAAACTGAAATCAGTGAGTCGCTGCGGCCATTGTTCCGGGGTTCATTTTATTTTAGCGATTCCAAATAGTTCAGCAAACTGTTAAAGAAACAGTCATGAAACGAATACTTCGCTGGGCGCTTTATCTTTGTCTGGCTTTGGCCGTGGTGATTTTAATCAGTTTTCTTTCCCTGGATTTTATCGTTAAATCGGTTGTCCAAAAAAAAATTCGCGCGGCGACTGGCATGGAGGCGCGCATTGGCAAATTCAACTTCAGTTTCGTTTCATCGAGCATCACGCTGCAAAATTTCAAACTGATTAATCCCCCGGAATTTGGCGGCTCAACTTTCGTAGATATTCCGGAACTGCATTTGCAAATGGATCGCGACGCGTTGAGTCACAATCAGATTCATCTTAAAGTCGCGCGCTTGAACCTGGCCGAAATTCATGTCATCGAAAACAAGGACGGCAAAAGAAACGTCGCAGTATTACAAAAAAAAAGCGGCCAATCCGGTTCTACGAATCGAACAGAAACCAGTTTTCAATTTGGCGGCATTGATAAGCTCGACGTGACGATTGCGAAAGCAAAGTTCACCAGTTTCAAAAATCCGACACAAAATTTTGAGCGAAATCTGGGCATCCAAAATCGTGTTTTTACCGATTTGAAAACGGAAAAAGATCTGCAAAATGTGGGGCTTGTTCTCGCCGCGCAAGCTGGATTCAATCTGTTGCTCGAAGGAATCCTGGCTGATCCGCAGGAAGTTCTTAAACAAGGTTCGAATGCGGGAAAAGAAACCAAAAAGGTAATAGAAGGAATCACCGCTCCGCTCAAAAAACCGTAGCTCTGCGGCGCTCGTTCACCAAAGTGT
>JALYXC010000121.1 GCA_030947315.1 Verrucomicrobiota bacterium
ATGGTTCTATCACCGCTGTCTTGTTTCTGTGTTTTTTGAAACTCACGCAGAACATCAGCGTAAATCTTGAAATCGAATTCGGGCGCAATCGAATTCTGTTCTCGATGAACTTGCATTTCAAAAACAAGTGCGTCACGAGCCTCGCCTCGGCTGTCAATCTGGGTTTCCTTGTAGTGGCGGAGATATTGCAGCAGGCCCAAAAATTCCCAGCGTCGGCTTCCTAATTTTTTGTCACGACGGCTGCCGATGTTTTGAAAGCCGTAAATTGGGAATGGTGTATCAAGCTGCTCAACCAGCCGCTTGTTCATGCCCGATATGAATTGATTGCCCTCCCGTCCCGCCGCCGTATAAACAAGCACGCCTCCTTCGACCCGGTCGTGATAGGGGTTCTCACTTGCAATCCGTGCGGTCGCCACAGAAGTCATCACTACGAGTCGACGCAATTCTCCGCCTTTGCCAATGCACGGACGAATTCCGCCTGCGTTCCCTACCCCCAAGCCGCGATAAACTTCTTCATGGGTGTATTTCTCACCAACACGAAAAACAATGGCCGGCTTGGAAGTTGCGTTTGTCATGCAACATTCAACCGATGACTCCAAAATTCAGGCAGACATCGCCAACCCCTTCTTTGTCAACATCCACAAGAGCTTTTCGTAAAAAATTTCTGACAGATGTTTTGGTGCGCGCGGAAAGGTGTCTTACACACTCTTTGAATGCAGCATCTGTGAGCAGCAAGCCAAATTCACCAGCAGCCCAACTGTGTGGCGCAAGTATGTCATGCAAGGCTTCGCGTTCGGCCTCGGTTTTTGGGTTCAAATAAACAATGGTTGAGGTTTGCGTGGTCATATTGTCTATGCTTTCAATTTTTCGCGGCCTCGACGGTGCTAATCATGTCCGAGCCTGTGTGTTCAAAGATCACAAACCGGCACATGAACTCCGAAGCGTTGAGATTCGGAGCGAGCTTTAAACCGTTGTGATGTTGGCGCAGACGACTGCAAAGTTCGCTGGATTGATTCTCTGGGTCGTCAGAGGTGCGAGATTGCCGCCAACCTTTCGGCACGGCTTTGCCGACGTAAATGGGAAACTCATAAGCCGTGCGATTTAGTTGTGCATATCGCGCGTAAAGTGGATTCGAGCCGGTGTAGTAAATCGCATAAATGCCCCGTCCCAGAAAGGAAGCTGGCGGCGGCATAGTCAGAACAGGCGTGCCGTTAAAAAATCTGACGGCATCTTTGACCAGTTCTGCGAACGCATCGTTTCGATAAACGTGTTCCGCTCTATCGAATGGCCTCTGTTTCATTGCAAATATGGTGACATGCTCTGGGAGTGTGCGCGAAAAATTTATTAGCGTCAATTCTGTGTTAATGCTCACTTCTCTTTTCATCACCTCCTTCGCCCTTCAATTTTATGCTTGCCGGATATTTCTTAACGGCTATTTTTCGGCCATGAATCTCCGCATTCAAAATCAACTTAACATGGTGGGCGCATGTATCACCGTCGCCCAAAGCTCGGATTATAAACCCGTCTGGAATGGCAATCCGCCCGCTGATTTCGGCACGGACTTGACGAAGCTTCAGACCGATTACGGCGCGATTACCGCCAAAGCGGCCCAAGCGGATGCCGCAACCGGCGGCGCTGGCGATGCCAAGACCGTGGCTGAAACCGCGCTGGAAGATGCCGCATTTATTCTCGCTCGCGCATTGGCGAATCATTTCAAAAAAATCAACGACCTGGATCGTCTTGGCAAGGTGGATGTGAGCAAGAGCGAAATCATGAAATTGCGGACGCAGGAACTGGTCAACAAAACCACTGCTATCCGCGATCTCGGGACAGTCGCCGTTGCCGAAGCGGGCGCAGCGGGTCGCGGTGTTACCGCTGCGCGCGTGGCCGCACTGACAGCGGCGATCACCAGTTTCAGCAACGTTATGAGCAGTCCGCGCGGCGAGATTGTGAATCGTAGCGCGCTTTTGAAGGAAGTGGAAACGGACACCGCCGCGCTGATGGAGTCTGTCAGCAACATGGATGACCTTGTTTTACAATTTGACGCCACGGACGACGGCAAGCGATTCATCGAAGCATGGAAACGCGCGCGCATCATCGTTGATACCGGCGGCGGTCACTCTCCGCCAACACCGCCGGTGCCGCCACCGACTCCGTAAAACAAAACTTGAGGCGAGAAACCCGACGCTTGAACGAGCGCCGGGTTTTTCTTTGTAACGGAAGATGCGCCAAGTGTTTTATGCCTTCTCGAAAAATTTCAAAAATAATTCTGTAATATTTTGTTAAATCTGTCGAAGCTCACCCAAATTTTATCATGCAAAAAATTCCGCTCTCAAAATGTTTTGTAAATCAGGAAGTGGAGGAAGCGGCGCTGGGAGCGTTGCGTTCCGGCCAATATATTCTCGGCAAAGAATGTCAGGCATTTGAAACCGAAATCGCCGCGCATACCGGCACGAAATTTTGCGTGCTCGGTTCTTCGTGGACGATGATTGTTTACATGCTGCAC
>JALYXC010000127.1 GCA_030947315.1 Verrucomicrobiota bacterium
AGCGGTTCCAGTTGCGTCAGTAAATCGCTGAAAGTTTCGCACGTCCTCGGCGCGATTGGCCTCGACCACGCTTTGGCTCAGGGAAATATCATCATGTCGCTCGGCGAAATGAACACCGAGGAAGATGTGGATTACGTGATTGAAACGTTCGAGAAAATTGTGCAAAAACTGCGCGGCATGTCGCCAATGTGGGACGAATTTGAAAAAGGGGAAATAGATTCCGTCATTGCTCCAACGGGCAAAGGAAAATCTTTTTCCCAACACGCGGCAGATGTTTCCGGAAAAGCCGCGCATTGATTATTTAAAAATTTCCGCGAAGAAATCTTTCATCGCCTGCCAGGAACGTTTATCCGCTTTTTCATTGTAAGCAACGCCTTTTGAGTTGTCATTTCCCGCGTTCCAATCGGTAAAAGAATGAACCGCGTTTCCGTAGGCGATGATTTGCCAATCCACTTTTCCGTCGCGCATTTCTTTGGCGAACGCTTCGACTTCCTTGACTGGCACGTTCGGATCATCTGCGCCGTGCAACGCGAGGACTTTGCATTTTATATTTTTTGCGTCGTCAGGATTCGGCGAACTTAAGCCGCCGTGAAAAGAAACCACGCCGGAAATATCTGCTCCACTTCGCGCTAATTCCAGAACGGTCGTTCCGCCAAAACAATATCCAATCGCGGCGAGGTTTTTCGAATCGGTGAATTTATTTTGTTTGAGAATTTCCAATCCGGCCTTGACTCGTTCGCGCAATAACGCCCGATCCTCTTTATATTTTCCAGCTTGCGCGCCGGCTTCCTTCATATCTTTCGGGCGAACATTTTTTCCATAAATATCCACGGCAAAAACATTGTAGCCGAGTTTGGCCAGCATCTCGGCGCGCTTTTTCTCGTAGTCGGTCAACCCTTTCCACTGATGAACAACCAGAACGCCGGGCCGTTTGCCGGCCACGGAATCGTCGTAAACGGAAAGTCCTTCCAGAACGGTCTCGCCTTGTTTGTATTCGACCGTTTTAAATTTTATTTCCGCGCGCGACGAAGTGAAAATGGAGAGGGCCAGAAGAATTAAAATCTTTTTCATGAAAATGGTTTAGCAGACATCGCCCGCAATTCAAATGCGTAATATGCCGGGATTAAAGTCACCACAGATGGACACAGATAAACACAGATGCGGAAAAGCGCGCTCTCGAGTTTTGGTATTTGTGATAGGACCTACCAATGAGGAATTGTTCGACGTAAATAAAAATGTATTCCGCTTTATCTGTGTTTATCTGTGTCCATCTGTGGTTTTCCTTCCACTGCAATGTTTTTAATTTTTTAATTCTCAGTTTTTAGTTAATTTCTTTTTATGTTGAATCAAGAATCCGTTCTCGAAGCGCTGAAAACCGTAAAATATCCGGGGTATTCCCGCGACATTGTTTCCTTTGGTCTGGTGAAAAATGTCGCAGCGGGACAGGGCGCGATTACAGTTTTAATTCAACTCACTTCTGGAAATTCTGAACTTGCGCAACAACTCAAACGCGAATGTGAATTGATTTTAAAAAATTTGCCGGAAGTCAGAAGCGTCTTCGTGGACGTGAAACTTCCTCTCGGCCAACCGGCTGCGCCACAAAATCCTTTTTCCGGACAAAACAAAGTTTCTGGAATAAAAAAAATCATCGCCATCGCCAGTGGAAAAGGCGGCGTCGGTAAATCAACCTGCGCGGTCAATCTGGCCTGTGCATTGAAAATTCTTGGGGCGAAAGTGGGCCTGCTTGATTGCGACATTTACGGTCCGAGCATTCCTCTGATGATGGGCATTCATCAAAAACCAACTATCAGCGATGATGAAAAGATGATTCCGCCCTCGAACCACGGCGTTAAATTAATGAGCATGGGTTTTTTAATTGAAGGCGATTCGCCGGTGATTTGGCGCGGCCCGATGATTACCAAAACGATTCAACAATTTTTTTCGGCGGTGGAATGGGGTGAGCTTGATTATCTTCTCGTTGATTTGCCGCCGGGCACCGGTGATGCGCAACTATCTTTGTGCCAGACCGTTCCGCTCGACGGGGGTGTGATTGTAACGACCCCGCAAGAAGCTTCGCTCGGCGTGGTGCGCAAAGGGATGGCCATGTTTGAAAAGGTCAATGTGTCGATTTTAGGAATTGTGGAAAACATGAGTTATTTCACGACGCCGAACGGAGAGCGGATTGAAATTTTCGGCTACGGCGGTGGACGCGCCGAAGCGGAAAGGAAAAAAATTCCATTCCTGGGCGAGATCCCAATTTTTCCAGAAATTCGCGAAGGAGGCGATAAAGGTTTGCCGATTGCGGTCAGCGCGCCTCACAGTTCTGCGGGAAAAGCAATTTTTATCATCGCCGAAAATTTGCGTCAAAAGCTGAGCGATGGAGCGCAGACTTCTTACTTGGCGCGTTGAAAAGTTATGGAAGCGCGCAAGTTTTTAAGGAAATGGTAGGATTTTCTGAGTCCTTTTTCTACATTTTACCGGACTTTAAAATAGTGGAAAACCCACTGGCGTGGATTATTCAGCCGTGATTCCATTCATTCCAGTTAACGAATTAATGGCGAAATTTTTACCAAACATTCAAACGAAAGAAATCAAATGAAAATAAAAAACAAACAATTAAGGCTCACTGCAGCGCTGGCCATAACAATGACATTGCTTTTGGCGGGATGCAAAGAAAAGACCACCACTTCTACGGACGCCTCAAGCACTGCCCCGGTCACCAATGCGACGGCCGATGCCGACAACAGCGGAAAAAATGTACGGGACCGGAACGAGGGAACATTGACGCCCGGCGATCAGGGCGATACTCCGGCCGACCGTGACATCACCCAGAAAGTGCGTAAGACGCTGGTGAGTGGGACGAATGATTTCTCCATGACCGCTAAGAACATCAAAATCGTTACCGTCAATGGAAAAGTTACGCTTCGCGGTCCTGTCAAAACCGAAGCGGAAAAAACGGGCATTGTGAACATCGCCAAAACCGTGGCGGGTGAAGGCAATGTGGAAGATCAACTCGAAGTAAAAGCAAATCCTTAATTAACAACCAAAACGAAAGAACAAAATATCATGGCAAAAAAATCTGTATTCTGTATTGCAAAAACTGAGTCCCAGGCTACCGGCATTGTGGACCAACTCAAGGCGGCCAACTTTTCCAACAACGACATCTCGGTGTTGTTTCC
>JALYXC010000140.1 GCA_030947315.1 Verrucomicrobiota bacterium
ACCGTGAGCAGCGATTTATTGGAATTGCGAAACATTGCGACGGTTGCTGAACTCATTATTCTTTCAGCGCTGCAACGCCAGGAAAGTCGCGGGTTAAATTATAATCTGGATTATCCAAATCTGAATCCGGCTTTGGCGAATCGCGAAACTATCTTGAAGAAAAGTTTTTAATTCTTTGAGAAGTAAATTTGCTCTGTAGAAAATTTCTCATTAACACCGCGTTTTAACGCGGTGAACGGCGAAAACAAAACAGAAAAAACCGTTTAAAGGGTTTTCCCGGACGACGCATTGGAACACCCAGCTAAAGCAGGGTGTTAATGAGAAGTTTTCTACAGAGCAAAGTAAATTTCAAACCGCGCAGATGCAGAGAGGAGAGGAAGAAGAGAATGATTTTTTCATCAGAAAAAACGTCTGGGTCTCTTCACCTCTGCGGTAAAGGGAAAAATCCTCATTCGATTTTTTTCGATTGCCATTTTCCTTATCTGCTGATTGAATTCTTACCATCAATTGTTATGAACAAAAATATTGCTCTTGGATTAATCATTCTTGGAATTTCTTTTACGCCGAGTTGTTTTGCGGAAGAACTCCCGGAACCAACCGTCGAACCGAAACATATAAATCCCGGTCCGCCACCTTCAGATGCCATTATTCTTTTTAACGGAAAAGATCTCTCGCGTTGGACGACCAAAAACGGCGAGCCGGCTAAATGGGATGTTAAAAATGGAGTGGCAACCATCAATGGCAGCGGCGATATTTTTACGAAAGAAGAATTTGGCGATTGTCAATTGCATGTGGAATGGGCCTCGCCCGCGGAAGTCAAAGGAGAAGGACAGGGGCGCGGCAACAGCGGAATTTATTTGCAAACCCGTTATGAAGTTCAGGTACTCGATTCCTATACTAACAAAACTTATTTTCACGGGCAGGCCGGAAGTATTTACAAACAATATGCGCCGCTGGTAAATGCTTCGCGCCCGCCTGGGCAGTGGCAGACGTACGATATTATTTTTCACGCCCCGCGCTTTGCCGACGACGGAAAACTCAAGGCGCCTGCTCGCGTGACGGTGTTGCACAATGGCGTTTTGGTGCAGGACAATGTCGAAATAAAAGGAACTTCTTCTCACGTTGGCATGCCGAAATATGAGAAGCATCCATTGAAACAGCCGCTGCGATTGCAGGACCATCACAATCCGGTGCGGTACCGAAACATTTGGATTCGGCCATTGGAATAAAGCGACTTGTCAATGTGATCGAAAAAATTTTGAGCCGTCCGCCCAATTTGTTTCGAGAAACTTATCGCGCCGAGGCGTCGCTGCTACGCGAAGCAAGAGAAGTTCTAAAAATTTTCATTGTCAAAGGTATATTCGGGCGTAGCCTGCAACATTAAATTTTATTCAATGTTTTCCGATAATCCCAACTTCACAATTCTTCTGGTGGAAGATGATGACAATGACGTTCTGCTGATTCAAAAAGCGCTAAAAAAGGGCTTTGTTAATAATCCTATTCACATCGCGCGCAATGGCCAGGAAGCTATTGACTATTTGAGCGGCAAAGGCGCGTTCGCGGATCGGGATAAATATTTTTTTCCGGACGTGGTGATCACCGATTTAAAAATGCCGAAGGTGACCGGTTTTGATCTGCTCATTTGGATCAATGACAATCCACAATTTCGCGTCATTCCGACGATTGTTTTAACTTCCTCCCGGCATGATGCTGATGTGACGCGCGCTTATTTTCTCGGAGCCAATACTTACATGGTTAAGCCGACCGATTTTGAAACGCAGGCGGAAATGATCAAACTTATTCGTGATTATTGGGCCATCAGTATCAAACCGCCCGCCGGCCGCTTCAGAAAACTGGAGGCAGTATAGTCGGGGGTTTGAATTACGTATTGGGTTTTCACCGTTGGTCTTTGGCAAATTAGCGTAGCGCCATCGGCATGTTTTTAAAATTGATTCCATGGAAATTTTTTGCGACGCGCATGGCTCGCGCGCATGGTTTTCTTGATCCAGTTCAGTTCCTGGCCAAATTGCGTGGGTTCGCCCAACCTTCGGAAGTTGCCGAACCGATCGAACTACTTCGAGCCGGTGTGCTTTTTCATGCGCGCGGTCTCATCAATACCAAAGCCATTCAAAATAATCTCGACTGGGTCTGGCCCTATTGGGTGGAGCG
>JALYXC010000192.1 GCA_030947315.1 Verrucomicrobiota bacterium
ACGCCAATTTGCGCGCCGGGAAAAAAGCGTGACTTGCTTTTCAATTGCAAAGCGCCCGCGACGGATTGCATTTGAATTCGCGACGCGGCCAATTCCAATCGTTGACTCACGCCGAGCGATTCGAGATTTTCCAGCCGCAATTCTTTTTCCGGCAGCGCGGGCAAACCTTCCGCAGCTTTCCAATCCGTTTGTTTTCCCCAAAGACCGAGCAGGCGATTCACGCGTTCGCGGTCAGCGCGCATCTGGACAGTTTCACGCGCGAGGTCGAGCCGCGATTGCGAGTAAGCCGTTTGTTGATTGAACAAATCGAGGTCGTTGATGTTGCCCGCGTCGTGTTGTCGCTTCGACAAATCCGCCGCCGCCTCGTTGATTTCGACAACCGTGTTCAACCGCTTGATGAATTGTTCACGCGCTTGGAACGTGTAGAAGGCGGTTTGCACTTCACTTGCCAATTTCAAAACTTCGTGGGCAATTTGCAATTTTGTTTGCTCCAGATTTAGCGCCGCGATTTTCTTGCGCGCGGGCAACGTGAGCAAATCGAGCAAATCCGTGGCGGCGGAATACTCGATGTTGGCAAGGCCCGGCGGACGGTCAGGAAAACGCCAGCTTCCCGCAATTTGGATATTTTTCAGCCGCGATGCTTGCGCCACCTCTGCTTGCGAGATTCCAATTTCCTCAAACTCCGCTTGCAACGAACGGTTGTTCAACAGCGCGACCGCGACGGCAGATTGCGCGGTGAGATTGGTTTGCATCAATGTCGAAACAGTATCCGTAAGTTCTTTGCTTTCCGCCTCTCGCATCCATTGAACGCGCTGGCCGGTGCGAGCTTTGACCGTTTTTTCAACATCACTAAACGACGCCTTTGGATTCGAACTGATACAACCGGCTAAAACCAAAGGCAGAACACCTGCGATTAAAAATGTTCTATTCATGGTTCGTGTTTGTGTTCGGTTTTTTTGGATTCTGGTTTTGCATTTGAATGCCCCTCATGCCCTTGCTCGGGCGCATTCGTGGAACCGGTTGTCATCACGACTAGATTCGTGTCTGACATCAGAAACGGTTTGAGCGGCGCGTAAGTCTCTTGCGCGACGGCAGGATTTGCCGGATGCGATCCCGATAATTTGGAAGACATCAGTCCGCTCAAACAACCTGTCAGCGTGAGCGCAGCGACGATTGGATAAAAAAGTTTTTTCATGGTTCTTGTCCGCTGCCAGTACGCCGCCGACAGCGGACTGATTTTAATTACATCTTCGCGTGCTCTTCGAGCGTCTTGAGAGCAGCGTCCATTTTCTTCAGGTTCGCTTCGGTCTTGGCCTGGTCTCCGGCGTCGCCTGACTTGTCGAGGTCTGCGGCCAGTTGCGAGACTTTCTTGACCGCGTTTTCGACCATTTTTTTGTGGTCGGGGTGCGCTTTGGCCGGCAGGGCTTTCGCGAGGTCGCGAATGGCGAACGCATGATGGTGAACGTCATTCAGCTTCTTCGCCGTCACCGTGTCGTCGAGTTTCTGATGGTGTTCATGGATTTCTTTTAAAATCCCGTCAACGGTGTCGGGGATTTTGACCTTATCGCCGCCTTCTTTATGCTCATTGTCTTTATGTTCCTTGGCCTCGTCGGCAAAGGTGGATTGGATCGCACTCAAACCGATGGCAGCGCAAAGCCCCATCGCCAGTATTGTTTTTATTTTCATATTTCCTTTCAGTTACTGTTTGTTCATTTGTTCTTCGAGTTGTTGGAGGGAATCTTTAGATTCTTTGTAGTGAGTTCTCATGATGGCTTCGCTTCCCGTCTCGGCGGAACTTTTCAATTCATCGAGCGCGTGAGTGATTTTATTCACCCCGCTTTCGACGGCGGCTTTGTGATCGGGATGAGCGAGTTCAACCAGTTTTTTAGCCAGGTCGCTCATCATCGCCGCGTGAGATAGAACATCTTTGAACCGATTGGTATTGACGCTGGATTCGAGTTCGCCTTGATGTTCATGGATCGCTTTCCAGACGCCTTCGATGGTATCGGGCAGCGGAGTTTCCGCAGCGGCGTGCTCGGAAGTTATTTCGTGGTTGTGGCCGCCTTCGTTCGTCATCTGCATTTTTTTTCCACCATGTTCATGGGCCGTTTGTGGAGCGGAAGGCGGTGACATTCCTTCTTCGCGAAATTCCGAATGGCTGATTTGTCCGCCCGCCCGCGCAATCCACGCTCCAATTCCCAGAGCGCAACCGCCGATCGCAAGCGTCAGCACAGCGAGCGCGACGGAAACTTTGGGTTTTTTTGAAAGCACGAGCGCAACCATCGCCAGAACCGCGGTGGCGTAGAATACGTAGATGAACCGCTCGGCCCGCTCCATGTGAACGTCGAGCCATTGGTGAGATTCGCTGTCGAGCAAAGGTGAAAGGCTATTGTAACCATGTTGGCCGAAGTATAAAACCGGCCACGCGGATGCCGCGCAAACCGCCGTGACAATCAACCCGACCGTTCGCGTCGTTTTATTTCGCATCAGCAAACCAAACCCGAGAATGATAATTCCAGTTCCAAGCCCGTAACCCAACAGCGGGTTCAGCAGAACGTGAATGTATTCCGGCTTGAGGCCGAGCAATCCTTCTTTACTGCCGTGCTCACCGGAATTATGAGCGAACGCAACGCCTGCGCCTAAAATGGCAACAACAATAATGGCAAACAATTTTTTCATATTAAAATTTGGGTGATGAATAGAATCTCTCCGCATCGAACAGCGAAACGGAGACCGACAGAGGTGAATTCAAGAACGCACGGTCGCGCGCGCTTGATTCAATCAGGCAAGAACGGGCGGAGCGTGACTACGAAACGCCGGGCCAAGATACACTTCAGGCGTGAATACCCATTTTCGATCTGGTGGTTGGCGTGAAATCTGCGCTTCTGCCTGCGGAATGGTTGATATTTGCGATGGAGCAAAATCTAAAATGTAGGCAAGCCCGAAATCAGGTTTGAAAAGATGATTGCCACTCGCCGTATGAACAATCGTCTGGAGAGAATCGCAAAAAGAATTATCGCAGCCGTCGTGTTTTTCTGAATCTGGAGCTTCGTCGTGATGGTGATGCGAGGTCGTCGCCTGTTCATCGTGATGAGTCGGTTGACAATGCGAATCTCCCAGGAAGCACTCAGCGGAACAGAAAGCTAACGCCGTCATCCAGACCAACAGCATCGCTCCCGCGAGCGAGCGGAGCAGCGGACTCAAAGTTGTCCGGAATGAAACCATGCCGGTTAGAGTAGGGATTGTTAAAGAATGTTCAAGAAATTTTTTTTGTGAGGTAGGCAACTCGTCAAACAACGACAGATCTATATGTCTGCAGGAAAAATAAAAAAGTTTTTGGAAATTCATATTTTTGTTCTTTAGTTTGTGGGCAAAGATTTGCGCCAGGCCAGCGCTTTTTTTCGAGACGTTTAGCCATGGCGGAATTTTTTTCCGCGACGTTCGTCGTTTCGTTTCGATCCGTCTCCAAATTGTAAAGTTCCGCATTCGTTCCGTCGGCATTGATCAAGAATTTCCAGGGACCATCGCGCACCGCCACATTCGGGCTGCGGTCTTTCGCAATTGTTGGATAAATAAAAGAGGTATTGTTGCGGCCGTATTCCCAAAACATGGAAGATTTTCGCGGCGCCGTTTTTCCGAAGAATGCCTGGCTTAAATTTTCGCCGTCCAACTTTATATTTTTTGGCGATGGCGCTTCGACTAACGCGCAAAAACTGGGAAACAAATCCACGGCGTTAAGGAGCGTTTTCTCATCCTGAAAGCAAGGGTAGGCATCCTGCCTGCCCGCACCCAAGCGGCGAGGAAAACTACTCGCGCTGAAAGCGCTCGCTGGGCAGGCGGAGACGCCTACCCTACTTTAATGAACTCAAATAAATTAATTCCCTCGCAAGCCGGTTTTCGATTAAAAGATGCCGGCAAATTTCCAGATGGACGGAACGGCCTGACCGTTGCGCAAATAAGTGTTGGAAAGAAATTCGTTTTCTTTCATCAACCAGACAGCCTGGCGGCCATTAGTGTTCTCCCAAAAAATATCAATTTGGCCATCGCCATTAAAATCTTTCACCCCAACTACGCGCCATCCTGTCGTGGAGGAA
>JALYXC010000193.1 GCA_030947315.1 Verrucomicrobiota bacterium
GGAAAAATTCAATTGATCAACCAATCGTTGCGTGAGTTTTTTCAAGTCGCTGGAGAGATGCGCGGCCAGACAATTTTAGAAGCATTCCGCCTGGCCGAATTATCGGAACTGGCTTCGTGTCTTAAAAAGGAAAAAACGATCGTCAATGCCGAACTCGAATTGCGTAGTGAAAAAAATCGTTGCCTGCAAGTGAACGCTTCCACCGTCCTCGACCGGGACGGCTTGGAGCAAGGTTCCATTTTTGTTTTTCACGACTTGACCCGCTTGAAGGAATTGGAAAACACGCGCCAGGAATTTGTCGCGAACGTCAGCCACGAATTACGCACGCCGCTTTCGCTCATCAAAGGTTTTGCCGAAACGCTGCTTGACGGCGTCAAAGATAATCCCGAAGTCGCCACGCGCTTTTTGCAGAATATTGACAAGCACGCCGATCGTTTACTTTTTCTCATTGAAGATTTGCTGACGATATCGCGTTTGGAATCCGGCCAAATCGCTTTGAATTGCCAGGCGGTGGATTTGCATTTTTTAGCGGAGCGCGTCGTTGAAGATTTAAATTCCCGCGCCGCCGAAAAAGAAATCATTTTGGAAAATCAAATTTCAAAAAAATTTATGGCCATCGCCGATGCGGATCGGCTGCAGCAGGTTTTTTTTAATCTGATGGAAAACGCCATTAAGTACGGCAATCCCAAAGGCCACGTGATGATGGGCGGGCGGAAAATTGAGGAAAATTGGATTGAATTGTTTGTGCAAGATGATGGCCCCGGCATTCCTCCCGAAGCGCGCGAAAGAATTTTCGAGCGATTTTATCGCGTGGAGCGCGCGCGCTCCCGGGAAAACGGTGGAACCGGACTGGGCCTTTCCATCGTCAAACATATCGTGCAGGCGCATGGCGGCAAAGTCTGGGTGACGAGCGAATTGAATGAAGGCACTACGTTCTTTTTTACCGTGGCGGCTCAGGGCGAGTCGAGGCCAAGTGGCCAACTTTAATTATTTCGATAGTGGAGGAAAAGCCGGAAAGAATTTCTCTTTTTTTGTGGATGGAATTTTTTCCACAGGGCTTTCAGAATTCTTCGGCCCAAACGGATTTGCTGATTCTTAAAAGTCGTCGGCCGGAAATGCGCAGGCCTAACTGCATTCGCAAAAAGCCGCTGCGAGGTTTGTTTTGATAATCGGAATGAAGTAATTGCGCTTCGGAATTAAATTCCATTTTCGACGAAATTCTCCCGAAATCATCGAGAATGTTAAGTTCCGGAGCGAAGAAAGAAGGCTTCAGCTTGCCGATGACCCAAGCCAACGGCTTCGTGCCGGGAGCGATCGTCATCGAAAGTAATCGCCGCTCGAATTCTGCGGGGCGGCAATTATATTTGGCGCAGAATCGCTGACGGAAATTTTCCAGCGATTCGACACGTGAACCTGAAGAAGATAAATCGGTTTGAAGTTGTTTTGTCATGGCAAATCAGAACATTTTGAAGCCTCGTCAACTTTGTCAGCGGCTAAATCGTTTCTCCTTCAATCTTCAAAAGGGGATTTCGCAATTCCAGAACCTGCCCAACTCGCGCAACCAGATCGTGTGGGCTAAAAGGTTTGGTGATAAATTCATCTACGCCAGCTTTGACTGCCACCACTTTAGCCGCTCTGCTACAGCATGCGGTAAGCATCAAAACAGGAATCGCCGCGGTCGAAGGCAGCCTGCGGAGTATTTCGCAAACGGCGGTGCCATCCAGTTGCGGGAGCATTAAATCCAGAATAATCAGGTCTGGCATATAGGAACGGGCTTTGTTCAGCGCTTCGACACCAGACTCAGCCGTGGCCACATTGTAACCTGCCGCGCGCAAGTTGAAGGAGAGCAGTTCAACGACATCGCGCTCGTCATCGACCACCAAAACCTTGGATTGCAAACGTGTTTTTAATTGCATCTTCCTTGTTTACCTTGCTCCCGCGTCTGCCTCAATAGCGAGAGCGTTACATCAAGGTTAAAATTACGTTGCTCCTGAATCGTCGTGGATTTTACGGGTCCGTAACCTGAGGCTCACACGAATGCCACAGGGGAAAGATAAGGTGGGCGCATGAAAATTCGCCAGCCCAGGCGCTGGTTCGAGAACTGCTTGAACCGAACTAGGAAAATAAATCCAAATAAATGAACACGATTTTAGAAAAAAAATTAGATGCCGCTCTCGCGGCGAGTTTGGCTCAAAGGCCTGTTTCCCGATTCAATCATCGTTCCGGGAAAGGCTATTTAATTGATATGGACGGGGTGATTTACAAAGGATCCGAATTGATTCCAGGCGCCATTGAATTTATCCAGCAACTTCACGAACGAAATATTCCGTTCATGTTTTTGACGAATAACTCGGAGCGTTCTCCACGCGACCTCGTGGCTAAACTTGACCATCTTGGCTTAAAAGTTTCGTGGAAAAATTTTTACACAGCGGCTCATTGCACGGCAGATTTTTTAATTCGACAGCGCCCCAAGTCGAGTGCGTTCGTGATTGGGGAAGGCGGTTTGCTGCTCGCGTTGCAGGAAGCGGGAATTGCTTTTGATTCGATCAAGCCGGATTACGTCGTCGTGGGAGAAGGGCGTCTCTTCAATTTCGAACTCGTAGAGAAAGCGATGCGTTTGATTGAAAAAGGGAGTCATCTGATTGCGACGAATCCAGATACGTGGTGTCCCACCGATGCGGGGCCGCGACCGGGGACAGGAGCGCTCGCTGCCTTACTCGAAAGCGCGACGGGACGAAAGGCGTATTATCTTGGGAAACCAAATCCGTTTATGTTTTTGATGGCTCGCAGTCGTCTCGGTTTGCACACGGCGGATACCACTATGATTGGAGACACGATGGAAACCGATATTCGCGGAGCGGTCGAACTTGGCCTTCAGGCTTACCTGGTTTTAACGGGTTCCACCAAACGCGAAATGCTGGTGAACTATCCATACAGCCCAACCCAAATTTTTGAATCAATCCAGAATGTGATTGAGACATTGGATCCGGTGACGGAAGAAGTTAAGCGGGGACGTCGAACCTCCGCCAAAAAATTAGAACGCGACTTCGCTCTGGAGCAATTGCCGTGAATCTCTTTCGTGACAGAGTTTCCTTTTCGGCACAATCGCCATCAGATTTGTAAAATTGTCTCTGAATCGTTTATTGAGCTTTCATTTATTCCAGGTGAAAAAACGGGATGAACTTAAAAACCAAATTCCAACAAGCCAGCGCGGCTCTTCGCCAGAAAGAAAAGCGATCTCTAAATATCCGTTTTGCCAGTGCGGTATTTTATGATTTTCCTGAAATAGTCGGTCGGGTGAGAATTGAAAGTAAATCCTTCCGCGAAGGGGACAAAATAGAACGCGAATGAAATGATTGAAATTGGCTTGGCGCATGGCAATTCACCAGAGAAAGCCTCACGCTTTCTCTTTTTTCTTAACCTGGCAACTCATCGAAGCGCGGAAATGATTTAGCCCCCTCTTTGATTAGCAGAATGTTAATTTCAGGCCAGTTAAAATCGCGGCAGAAATCCACCGCCACGCTGGCGGATTGGAAATCAAATGCTTCTCCCCGGTCGGGCGTCCACTCCGTGAGATTTTTCATGAATTGGGAAGTTTTTTGGTTGAGCAAAAATGTTTTCATAACACCTCCTTTTCTCTTGGAAACTTAGGCTGGTTTCCTGCGGACGGATGTTACGTTTAGGAAAAATATTTGTGAGCGGCGGAACGAATAATAGCCCAGCGAAAATTATCTTTTTCCAATCGCGGCAAGTTGTTTCGGCGTGAGCAACCACTCCAGCGTGGCGGAGCGACCCCAGCGCAATTTGCTCACTGCCAATTTGCATAAACCAGATTTTTTGAAGTGGAGCGAGAGTTTTTTGTCGCCGCGGGTTAAAATTGAAACTAACTCGCTCAGGTCAGGCTCATGTCCAACCAGCAAAATATTTTTTAACGAAGCATAGTTTTCGTTCAGTTCAGAAATAAGGCTTCGCGCATTCGCACCGCTGGCCAGATGTTTTGACAAACCCAATTGGTCCGATTTAAAAATTTTCGCGACAACTTGGGCGGTTTGTTTGGCGCGAGTGAAGGGGCTGCTCAAAATCAAATCGAAATCCAAATCCAGTTCCCGCATTCCTTTGGCGGCCTCGCGCATTTCTTTCCGCCCTTTTTTTGTGATTGGGCGTTTGCTGTCATCGGGATACCGCGCGCTGCGATCGCCCGCTAACGCATGTCGTAAAATATAAAGATTCATATTAGTTTCAACTGTGCCTAATTTCCCGCGCTTCATAAAGATAAACCACTTGTTCGGCAATATTCGTGGCATGATCCGCGATGCGTTCCAAACTTTTGGAGACGACCATTAAATTGAAACAGAGCGAAATGGTCGCGGGATTTTCCACCATGAAACTGGAAAGTTCGCGATGAAATTGTTTATTGATGAGATCAACTTCTTCATCGCAAGGAATGACTTTGTGCGCTTTCGCAGGGTCTTTATTTACAAAAGCGTCGAGCGCGTTTTTCAACATTTCCAAAGCCATTGTCGCCATGCGAGGAATGTCCACGTAGGCTTTGAGTTGCGGCTCTTTGTTTAATTTGATCGTTCGTCTAGCAATGGTGGTGGCTTCGTCGCCAACCCGTTCGAGGTTCTGCGAAATTTTCATCGC
>JALYXC010000220.1 GCA_030947315.1 Verrucomicrobiota bacterium
TCGCCAAGCCTTCGCGTTTTGGATGCACACCGGTATCCATCAAAAGCCGATGGCCTTCCAGATCAACAAACCACGCGCTGGCGCCAATATCTGTGGCCGGATTCAAATTTACAATTCGCATTGAGAAAAGATTGACAGGAAAAAAACGAAAGAACAGGCTGAAAGTAGGGGCAGGCTTCTCGCCCGTCCCGCGAGTGCTTTAGCGGGAGCAGGTTTCGCCATCATTGAATCGGCCTCTCAATTTTCAGGAAAAAGGAAATTTTTAAAATATTTTTGAACAACTTGCGAAACTTTCCGTCTCAATCTGTGTTAGTGTTCATAGTGGAGTCGAGATGGGTTTTTGGGTTTCCCATTTTGGCAACTTGCCCGCCCGCCTCGGCGGACGGACAAGCAGGGTTAGTTTGGTGTTTGGGGAAGCGGGCGTTGCAAAGCGTCCGCTTCTTTTTTTATCCCTTTTTGTTCTTATTGGCCGGTCATTTTTTGCATCATTAATTTTTGCACGTTTTCATATTTGGTGAAACCGGCCGGCGGCTCAAATTGTTTGGCGTCCAATTTGGCGAACTTAATATCTTTATATTGCATCGTGATATTATTGCCCTCTTCGACCATTTGCATTTTAATGGGAAAATCTTTTAAATCGCTGGCGTTCCAAACGGTCATTTCCTGCTTCTTGCCTTTTTCATTCGTGAGCGTGACTTTATTTTTCACGCATGGATGACCGTCTAGAGTTTCCTGGCCCAGGACAGAGGTCGTCATTTTCGATTCGGCCGCCTCTTCTTTGGACATCGGCATTTCGACATACGCTTTGCTCAATGGGTAAATTAAATAAGTTAGTTTTTTATCAGGACGAACCACCGTCACCATTTTATCCAGGCCCATCTGTTTCATTTGCCCGATGGCATCGGGCGGTAATTGCGCGCTCTTCATTTTATTAAGATCAACTTCGGCGCGCATTTTGCCTTCCAGCAACGCAGTGCTCATGGTCAAGGTGGTGGATTCTTTTTGCGCGGCGTCAAGAATGCGCACGTCCGCTTGGGCGGTGAAGGCGGTGGTTTTGCCGAAAAGTTTCAACATCGCCGTGCTCATTCCACTGGAACTGCCTCCAATCATTTGCGCTTGCGCCAGCGAACCAAGAACAAAACTGCCCAAAAGAAAAACCGATCGAATCAATAATTTTTTCATAAATATTTTGGAAATTAATTTGTCGAAGAATAATGGGCAGAGAATTTTTGACCAGCTTTTTATTTTTTGAAAGTCAGCGCGGCCCAATCCTGCGCTACAATTTTGCCGTTTTTTCCATCAACGCCGCGTAGCGCAGACCGCGGGTGCTAATGCGCAATTCAGAAAATCCAAACTGCTCAACGACCGCCTCATAAATAACCGCGCCGGCCAAAATAACATCAGCGCGCTTTTTGGGCAGGCCGATAATTTCTTTTCGTTGCGCGAGCGGCAGCGACCAAAGTCGCTGCGCCAAAGTATGAATTTCGGCGCGGGTCAAAAGGGTTGCTTCAATTTGTTCGCGATCAAAATCATCAAGTTGTTTTTGGATGCGCGCTAAAATCGTAGCCGTGCCGCCCGTGCCGACGAGCTGAATTTTTTCATCGCAGCACGAAGCCAACGCCGGCTCGAGATCAGGCGCAATTTCTTTTTTTAAAAATTTTTTCAGCCACTGGTGACAATGCGCTAATTCAGCATCAGTCGGCGGGTCGGAATGAGGAAATTGTTCCAACAAACGAACCGTGCCTATTTTAAAACTTCGGCGGAAATATTGATGACCCTTTTCGCCTAAAATAAATTCGCTGCTGCCGCCGCCCACATCCAAAATCAGAAGTGGATGTTGCGCCAGTTCAGGATTGGTAATGACGCCGCGAAAAACCCAGTCCGCTTCCTGTTCGCCCGAAATAATTTCGACGCGCAATGTGGATTTTTTTTCAATCGCATTAATTAAATCATCAGGATTTTTAGCGTCGCGCGCGGCGCTCGTGGCAATAACTCGAATGAAAGTTGCGCCCTGCTTTTTGGCGATTTGGGCAAAGTGGGCGACCGCTTCGGTCGTTTTCTCAATGGCCGATGGTTGAAGAAGATGAGTTTGGTAAAATCCGCGGCCGAGCCGTGTTTGTTTGCTCTCTTCCAACAAGGGTTTAATTTTGTTTCCCGAGAAGTCTGCCACCAATAACTTGACCGAATTGGTTCCAACATCAATGACGGCGCCCAGCATCGGTGACAAATAACAGGTCATCACCGAGAAGTCAAAAATTGGAGACAAAACTACCAATCGCGCGGGATTAATTTTTCCCAGGAGCAACCTAAAGCGCGTTGGATTCGCGTCGCCGTCGTGACAAGGATATTAATTTCCCCCGCCTCAATTCTTTGGATATTGCGAATATTTAAATCAACCAGTTCAGCCAGGCGCTCCTGAGTCATCTTTCGTGAAGTCCGTTCACGACGAACATTCGCTCCAAAATTTTTTAGATTCGGCAGTGCCGCATTGATTTGTGCCACACTCCATTAGGT
>JALYXC010000241.1 GCA_030947315.1 Verrucomicrobiota bacterium
GGATTACACGGATTACACAGATGAACAATTTTCCAAAATTCATTAAAGCCGCCTTATCCGCGCGACCTGCGGCCCAAACAATCCAAATTGTACTTTGGCTTTTCATTTTGCTTTTTTCTTTTTCCTCCGCCGCTTCATCGGACAAAACCAAGACGGCCAAAATAAAAATCTCCGGCTACGGTTTGTTCGGTGATCGCTCTTTAAAAACGATGCTGAAATCGCTCGAGGCTGGTGAAAAAAAACGCGAATTTTATGACGCCAATTTTATCGAAGATGCCGCGCTGATTTTATTGTCGCGCCTGAAACAGGACGGTTATCTCAAGCCGGAAGTGGCAGCAAAATTGACGCTGGCCGATGGGAAGGCCGCGAATTTTTCCTGGAAAGAAAATATCGGCGAACCGCTGCCGCGTTCGCTGCGCGCGCGCAAAATTGAATTCAAATTAAAAAAGGGCGTTTTGTATCGTTATGGAACCATTGATTTTAAAGGGTTGAAGTCAATACGCGAAAAAGAGGCGAAAAGTTTTTTTGTGGAGCAAGGCGTCTTGGTGCCGCTGAAAAAAACGCGGATTTTTACGCCGCAAAAATTGGAGCGGAGTGTCTCCAGTCTGAGAGAGGTTCTGGCCCGCAAAGGTTTTGAAACCGCCACGGTGACCGCCACGAATATTGTCCGCCACGATAAAAATGGAAAAGTAAATGTGACCGTGCAAGTGCGCGAAGGAAAAAAATCAATCGTTCGTTCTGTGCGCCAGGAACTTTTTTACGAGACCAATACGCAGCCGGCGCAAGTGACGCTTTTGCAAACCAACGCTCCTTACTCCAAACTTTGGCAGCAGGATTTTGTGCAAGGTTTAAAAAGGACTAATTATCATCGCGGCTATCCTGACACGACTGTGCAAATGAGCACCTTGCACAAGGAAGATCGCGGCGATTCCATTGATCTCGCTCTGGACGCTAAAATAAAAACCGGCCCGCAAATAAAAATTGGCGCCGTGAAATTTGAAGGTGAAAAACGAACCAAAAAAGCGTTGCTAAAAAGACGCGTGAAGTTGCACGAAGGCCAATTGCTGGATCGAGTTGCCGTCGAACAAGCTCGTTATCGCCTGTCGCGTCTGGGCATTTTTGAAAATGTGGAACTGCGTTATGATCAGGTCAATCCTCATACGCGCGATGTGATTTATCGGTTGAAGGAAGGAAAAATAATTGATTTCAGTTTGCTGATCGGCTACGGCAGTTACGAATTGGCGCGCGGCGGTTTTGAATTGGATCAATACAATATTTTTGGCCGCGCTCATCATGCGCATTTGAAAGCGGTGCAATCGCTCAAATCCACCAGCGCCGATTTTCTTTACACCATGCCTGAACTGGTGGGCGAAGATGTGGATGTTTTTTTCAACGCTTCTTTTTTGCGACGGCAGGAAATTACTTTTACACGTCAGGAATTTGGCGGCGGCTTCGGCGCGCGCACGATTTTTCAAAATATTGATAGCGATTTTGGGGCGCGTTACAGTTATCAGGTTCTTAATGCCGAAGATGCCAACGTCAATGTTGGCCCGACCAATGCGGGAGTTGGCTCGGTGATTTTCGATTTGAAACATGATCGGCGCGACAATCCGCTTTATCCACGAAAAGGGTACCGAATTTATAGCGGCCTCGAATTGGCTTCAAAATATCTGGCCGGCGAAGTTGATTTTGCGCGATTTGAATTTGCCGCTTCTTATCACCAACCGTTGGACGAAGGACGCTGGTTGCATTTTGGAATGAGTCACGGCGCGGCCTTGACGCAAGGCGGCCCGCTCAAAAATTTGCCTTTCAATAAACGTTTTTTTCCGGGCGGCGATAATTCGGTGCGGGGCTACCAATTTGGCGAAGCGGCGCCGCGCGATGAAGCGGGGCATCTGATTGGCGCGGAAAGTTTTACGGTGGGCAACGTTGAATTTGAACAGTCCTTGAGCAGTTCGTTTTCGCTCATCACTTTTGTGGATGCAGTCGGGTTGGCTCGGGAAATTCACAATTATCCTTTCGACGAAATTTTAGTTTCGGTCGGCGGCGGAGTGAGTTGGAAAACCGTCATCGGCCCGGTGCGTTTGGAGTATGGCTACAATTTAAACCGGCGCCGATTTGATCCGACGGGAACGATTCAGTTTTCCATTGGATTCCCTTTTTGATTTTTAGGGAACGCCACTTAGCGCGAGCGGGCCTTTCTTAAGAGCGTGTTTTAAAAATGGGTGGTGCGGGCGACTCGCCCGTCCCCGGTCGGCGACCCGCCGACCAGAACAACCGAAACATCAATTTACCAGAAAGTCGTTTTCAGTAGTTCGAAAGCGTTGTTTCTTCATTCTGTCCGGCGGGGTCGCCGGACGGCACAGGCGAGCCGCCTGTGCTACCCAGAACCATTTTTAAAAACATGCTCTAAGAATTGCTTTTCAATTCGACCAAAGGCCGTTAATAATTCTTCATGCCAGCGTTAGCCTCAACCGGCGAAAAATTTTTTAAAGGAATTCCTGTCTCGGCGGGAGTTTGTCGTGGAAAAATTTTAGTGCTCGGCAAAAGCGAGGTTTCGATTCCCCGCTATGAAATTTCGGAAGACGAATTGCCGCAACAGATTGAACGTCTCGAAAAAGCGCTGCTGCAAACACGCCGCCAAATTCTCGAAGTGCAACGCCAGGTTTCCGAAGGCATCGGCGCCGATCACGCCACGATTTTTGATGCGCATTTGCTCGTGCTGGAAGATCCGGTTTTGATCGAAGAAGTAACCCGCTTGATGCAGGAAAAAAAAGTCAACGTGGAATTTGCTTTTCATCAATTCGCCGAGAAGTATGCCGCCACGCTCAGCAAAATTGACGACGAATATCTGCGCGAACGAGTCTGCGATCTGCGCGATGTGGCCGCACGAATTTTAAATAATTTATTGGGACGCGATGGGATTGATCTGCGGCATTTGCAAGAACCGTGCATTATTGTGGCCGACGATTTGGTTCCGTCGCAGACCGCTCTTTTCGATAAAAAAATTGTGCTCGGTTTTGTCACGGATGGCGGGAGCAAAACTTCTCACACCGCGATCATGGCGCGTTCTCTGGAAATTCCTGCGGTGGTCGGTTTGCAAAATGTCCGTGACCAGGTGCGCACCGGCCAATACGCATTGCTCGATGGTTATAACGGCCAGATTATTATTAATCCCACTGAGCAAACTTTTTTTGAATACGGCCAATTGGAACGCAAGCAAGTCAACTTGCAGGAAAAACTTCGCGACCTGCAAGAGCAGTCGGCCACGACGCTGGATGGAAAACAAATTACTCTCTCGGCCAATATCGAACAGCCGGGCGACGCCGAAGCGGTCAAGGCTTATGGTGCGGAAGGCGTGGGATTATTTCGCACGGAATATCTTTTTATAAATCGTGAAATTTTGCCGGATGAAGAGGAGCAATATCAGGCTTATCGCCGCGCCGCCGTTGCGCTCAAACCGCATTCAGTGGTGATCCGCACACTTGATTTGGGCGGCGATAAATTTCTTTCCCATTTGCAAATCCCGCCCGAGATGAATCCATTTCTCGGATGGCGCGCGATCCGTTTTTGTCTGGCCGAGAAAGAAATATTTCGCGCGCAGCTTCGCGCCATTCTTCGCGCCAGTGTTGACGGAAACATCAAAATAATGTATCCGATGATTTCCTGTCTGGATGAATTAAATCAGGCCAATGCGCTTGTCGAAATTTACAAAGCCGAATTGCGCGCGGAAAATATTCCGTTCCAAACTGAAATTGAAGTTGGCGCGATGATTGAGATTCCATCCGCCGCGCTCGCGGCCGGGGCGTTGGCGAAACGCGTAAAATTTTTCAGCATTGGCACCAATGATTTAATTCAATATTCGCTGGCGGTGGATCGGTTGAACGAAAAAATCGCGCATCTTTACGAACCGACTCATCCGGCCATTTTGCGCCTGATTAAAATGACCGTCGAAGCCGCGCACAAAAATGGAATTCGGGTCGCGGTCTGCGGCGAAATGGCGGGCGATCCGGTGCTCACTCCTTTATTGCTCGGTCTGGGAGTAGATGAATTGAGCGCGACACCATCGCTGGTTCCAAAAATAAAATTTCTCATTCGTCACTTAAAAATGGAAGACGCAAAAAAATTGGCCGAAGCCGCTTTGCAAAATGAATCCGGCCCGGAAATTTTGGCGCGCGCGCAGGCGTTGGCCTGGGAAATCGCGCCCGGTTTGTTTGAAAAATAAATTATGAAAATTTTGATTTTAGCAGCGGGATATGCGACGCGACTTCATCCTTTGACATTGACTCAGCCCAAACCGCTTTTGCTGGTGGCCGGCAAACCGATGATCGAATACGTGATGGATAACCTGGCGGGCATTGAAGATATTGATCGCGTTTACGTCGTGACCAACGCGAAATTTGCCGGCCATTTTCAAACTTGGGCGGACGATTATCGCGCCACCAAATCCAAACTTGATTTTACGATTGTCAATGATGGCTCGACGAATGACACCAACAAACTCGGCGCCATTGGCGATCTGAATCTAGTGATTAATCAGGAAAAAGTGGACGACGATTTGATCGTGGTGGCGGGAGATAATTTATTTAGCGAGAGCCTCGGAGATTTTGGAGATTTTTGCCGCAAAAAAAATGCGCCGGTGCTGGGCGTTTATGATGTGGGAAGTTTGGAGGAAATTAAAAAATACAATTCCATCTCGCTTGATCCCGAGGGGCGAATCACTTTTTTTGAAGAAAAACCAGAAAATCCCACGAGCACTTTGACCGGCATCGCCCTTTATTTCTATCCTAAATTCACGTTGCCTCTGATCAAGCAATACGTCGCGGAAGGAAATAATCCCGATCAGCCAGGCCGCCTTGTGCAATGGCTCTATCCAAAAATCCCGTTTTATACCTGGACCGTTCCAGGATTTTGGTACGACATTGGCTCCAAAGAAACACTGGAAGAAGCAAATCGAATTTTCGCGAAGAAATAATTTTTACTTCACGCCCTGGACAGAAGTTTCGATTGCATAAAGCGAAGTTCGCGCCGTGATAAAAAGTGTTTTTCCCTTTTCGCCGCCGAAGCAAAGATTTGCTGGCGTTTCTGGCAGGAAAATTTTTCCAATCAATCTTCCTTCTGGAGAAAAAATGTGAACACCATCACCGGCGCTGGACCAGATTCGACCGTTATTATCACAGCGAATTCCATCCGGCCCGCCTTTATCAATCACGCAAAAAACTTTTCCCGGCGCCAGCGAGTTATCTTTTTGGATTTCAAAAACGCGCAGGTGATGCGGCGCGCCGGAGTCCGCAATGTATAGTTTTTTCTCGTCGGGCGAAAAACAAAGGCCGTTAGGTTTATCAAAATCTTTTGCGATTGCGGAAAGGTGTTTTGTTTTCGGATCAAATCGAAAAACAAAATTGCCCTCCATTTCTTTTGGATTTTTGCCGAGACCATAATCAGGATCCGTGAACCAAATCGAGCCATCAGATTTCACGATGACATCATTGGGCGAATTAAATTTTTTCCCTTCGAAACTTTCCGCGAGGGTTTTGACTCCTGCCTTTTTTTCCTGCACCACAACTTTGCGGCCGCTATGTTCGCAAGTAATGAGACAGCCTTGTTTATCGAGTGTGTTTCCATTGGCGTTATGGCTCGGTTGGCGAAAAGTTGTGACGCCGTTTTTTGCGTCCCACTTTTTTAATTCATCCGCCGGAATATCGCTAAAAATCAGATAACCACCATTCGTCCCCATCCACACTGGAC
>JALYXC010000263.1 GCA_030947315.1 Verrucomicrobiota bacterium
GTCCAGGCGGGCGGAAAAAATTATTCCGTCATCGCATACGAAAAAGAATCCGGCAAACCGCTCTGGCATTCGCTCGATGACGAAGCCGCTTACAGTTCGCCGATGTTGGTTGAGTTGGCGGGTGAACGACAATTATTGATCGTGACAGAAAATCGCGCCGTTGGAGTTAATCCTGAAAATGGGAAATTACTTTGGAGCTTTCCGTGGGTGGTAAAATTGCAAAATCGAAATATCGCGCAACCGGTTTTGATCAGCACAAATCGATTTTTTCTTTCGGCAGGTTACGGAACAGGTTGCGCTGCAATTGAAATTTCTAAGACGGGAGATTCGTTTGTTGCTCGCGCGGTTTGGCAAAATAAAAATTTAAAAAACAAATTTACCAGTTCAGTTTTTTTCGATGGTTTTCTCTACGGACTCGATGAAGATATTCTGGTTTGTCTCGATGCGAAAACCGGCGAACGGAAATGGAAGGATGGTCGCTACGGATACGGGCAAATTCTTTTGGCGAGCGGGCATCTGGTGATTTTGAGCGGTGAAGGCCAACTCGTTTTGGTCAAGGCAACGCCGGAAAAGCACATTGAAGTGGCGCGTTTCCAAGCGATTCGCGGGAAGACTTGGAATCATCCCGCGATTTCCGATGGAAAAATTTTCGTGCGCAACGCGGTTGAGATGGCGTGCTTTGAAATTGGGCGTTAGCCTGTTCGCAATGCGTTTAGGATTCGGCTTTTTAATTTATTTCTTTTTGATTTTCGAGGGGGCGAAAGCTCAAGTTCAAACACCCTTCCTCAAAATTGCCGCGTCGAAATCCGAAATCATTTTCACAGTTGATGTTGCAAGTGCGCCTTTGCGCATTGGTGAGTTAGCGCCATATCAAAATGCAAGTGAAGCGACCAATGCAATTCCGCTCGCAACCATTTCCAAAAACGGAAAATCGAAAATTTCCCTTTCTCGATTCGATGATGCCCACGACCGGATTTATTCGGGTTTCATTCTAGTTGAAAATAAAAAACCAATCGGTTCGATGCGTTTTGTCGAGGAATTTGAAGGCGTTTCCGAAAATTGCGATTCGTATCCGCGTCCGCAAAGTAAAAAAGGCCTGCAAGTCCAAATGGTGGATGACGCGATTGCGCTGGGCGTCAAACACGCGGCGCTAAATTTTAATTTTAGTCAGATGGTTGTTCTTAAACCAGCGCCGGAAGATCTGCCCTGGAAATCCGATGGCCGGACATTTTATTTTCGCCGGAGCTACATCGAAGCCACGGATGGACGAATAAAACCGCTTTCCGATTCCGGGGCCGCGGTCAGCCTGATTCTTCTCAATTACGAACGCGGCGACACCAACTTAAATACAATTCTATTACATCCGAACTACGACCGCGCCTGTCCGCAAAAATTAAGCGCGTTCAATACGGCGACGTCCGAAGGCCTCGCGTATTTCAAAGGCGCCGTGGAATTTCTGGCGGCGCGCTATTCTGCGAAAAATTATCCACACGGCTGCGTCGTGAATTACATCGTTGGAAATGAAGTGAACTCGCATTGGTATTGGTCAAACATGGGGCGCGTTTCCCTGCAACAGTTCGCCAAAGATTATTTGCGCACGGTAAGAATTTGTCACACTGCCGTTCGTAAATTTTCTGCGAGCGCGCGGATTTTTATTTCGTTGGAACATCATTGGAACATTCGCTATGCCCCTTGCAATGAAACTCAAGGATTCGCGGGCCGCGCTTTCGTTGATTATTTTAATAAACTGGCGCAGGCCAGCGGAGATTTCGATTGGAACCTCGCGTTTCATCCGTATCCAGAAAATCTTTTTGAGCCGAGAACCTGGAGCGACAAAAGCGCAACCTTCGCGGAGAATACGCCGCGCATTACTTTCAAAAATCTGGAAATGCTCACGGAGTATTTTCGTCGCGCTGAATTGCTTTTTGAGGGCCAGCCGCGTCGAATCATTTTGTCCGAACAAGGTTTTAATTCTGACGGAACCGTCCGTGGCGAAACCGCTCAGGCCGCTGCTTACGCTTACGCTTTTTATAAAGCAGAACGCCTGGATGGAATTGATGCTTTTATTTTGCATCGGCATGTGGACAGCGCGCACGAGAACGGATTGAATCTTGGATTATGGAGGCGCGATCCGTTGAGCAAAAAACCAATTTACGAAGTCTTCCGCGCTGCCGACACCGCTGAATGGAGAAAGGCGTTTGAATTTGCTCTTCCCATCATCGGAATTAAATCGTGGAAAGAAATTGAACCAGGGGCAGCTCGAAAATAGACTTCCAGCAATGACGAATTCTCTTCTCACTCCCGAACTTCTTCGGCGCCTGGAGCAATTTCAATTATTATCGGCGCGCCGCGCCAAAAGTTCGGCCAAAGGCGAGCGGCGCAGCAAAGCGCGCGGGCAATCGGTTGAGTTTGCGGACTATCGCAATTACGCGGCGGGCGATGATTTTCGTTATCTCGATTGGAATCTTTTTGGCCGACTTGAAAAACTTTTTCTTAAACTCTACGAAGAAGAACGCGAATTGCCGGTGCGCATTTTTCTCGATGGGAGCGAATCCATGACTTTCGGCGCGCCGCGAAAATTTGATTTTGCCAGGCAGATTGCTGCAGCCATTGGGTACGTGGCGCTCTGCGGATTTGATCGAGTGACTGTGAATGTTTTTCCAGAACTTGAATCCACCACAAAGTCCGAGTCTAAACTTGAAACATTAAATTCTGAACGAGCCGCGCGCGTCGCCTTGCGGGCGGTGCGCGGGCGAAAGTCGGCCCTAGAATATTTCCGAAATCTTAATCAGCTCACGGCGCGCGGAACCGGTTCGTTCAACGAATCAGTGCGACGCGGAGCCATTGAGGCGCGGCAAGCAGGCGTCGCAATTGTGCTGAGCGATTTTTTGGATTCGGCGGGCTATGAAGCGGGATTAAATGCGTTAATCGCCCGCGGTTATCACGGAAATGTGATCCAAATTCTTTCCCCGGAAGAATTAAATCCCACCGCCTTTGGTGATTTGCGATTTGTAGATTCAGAAACCGGCGCGATGCAGGAAGTGACGTTTGGAAAATATCGGCTCAATGCATATCAACAAACTGTGCAGAATTTTTGTCAGCGCCTGCGCGAGTATTGTTCTTCGCGCGGCCTGAATTTTTTCAGCGTCAGTTCCGACATGTCGCTGGAAAAAATTTTATTGAAACAATTGCGGCAGGCGGAAGTTTGGGGCTGAATTTATCGGTGCTCGTGATAAAAAAAAGCGCGCCATGAATTTCATTTCCCCAACCGCCTTTTGGTTCGCTGCGACGATTCCGGTGGTAATTCTGTTTTATTTACTCAAACGAAAGCGGCTCGTAAAACTCATTTCCAGCACCTTGCTCTGGCAAAAATTTCTCGCTGAAACTCAAGCCAGCGCTCCCTTTCAAAAACTCCGGCACAATTGGCTTTTGCTTTTGCAATTGCTTCTTTTGATTCTCGCCATTTTTGCTTTGAGCCGTCCTTATTTTTCGGGCAACACAAAAACCAGCGCCTTACGCGTGGTGATTCTCGATGCGTCCGCTTCCATGCAAAGCGCCGATGAAACTCCATCCCGTTTTGAAAAAGCCCGCCATGAAGCGCTCAAGTGGGTGGACAGTCTGCGCGATCAAGATCAAATGCTCGTGCTGCATGTCGCTGCTCATACCGAAGTCAAACAATCCGCTACCAGCAATAAATCTGCGCTGCGTCGCGCATTGCAAAATTGCGACGTGACCGATTCGCCCACGCGATTAAGCGAAGCTTTGAAAATTGCGGAAACCTTGACGCGCGACCGGCCCGATGCGGAAATTCATTTATTCAGCGACGGCGCCGCGTCCGATTATTCCGCGCTTGAAAATAAAAGTCTGCGCCTGGTTTATCATCAGATCGGAAACCGCGCCCATAATCTCGGTATTATTACGCTCGATCTTCGCGCCAATCCTGAAGACAAATCGCAACGCGCTATTTACACCAGCGTGCAGAATTTTTCCGCAGCCGCGCAATCGGCCCAACTCGAATTGCGCTTTGAAAATCAAATGATCGAAACGCGGTCTTTGACAATTCAACCTAATGAAATTTCGCCGCAAATATTTCTGGCGCCGCAAATCACCAACGGAATTTTCACCGTTCACCTCAATGTCAAAGACGATTTGGCCGCTGACAATCAAGCTTCCATTGCGAGTATCTTGCCGCAGCCGGTCAAAGTTTTGCTAGTCACTCGCGGAAACCGTTTTTTGGAAAAAGCTTTGCGCGCCGCGGAAAATGTGACGCTGAATGTCGCGACCGATCTGAACGATTCCGCCGTAAATTTTGATGTCGTCGCGCTGGACGATGTTTTGCCTACGACGTGGCCACGAGGAAATATTCTGGCCATTCATATCGCGAACACAAACTGGTTTGATGGCATTTCTAAAATTGAAAATCCGACGATCGTTGATTGGAAAAATACGCATCCCGTTTTGCGTTACGTCAGTTTTGATAACGTGCAAATCAGTGAAACACTCCGGGTGAAAACGCCGACGTGGGCAATTTCATTGGTCGACGCGCCCCAAACGCCTTTGCTGCTCACCGGCGAATTGGCGCGGCAAAAAATTGTCTGGCTGGGTTTCGACACGTTGCAAAGCACCTGGCCGCTGCGCATTTCATTTCCCATTTTTGTCGCGAACGCTGTTGAGTTTCTGAATCCCGCTTCCTCAAAAAACAATCAACTCATGATTCGCTCCGGCGATCCCTTTCGATTGTCCCTCGTGCAATCCGAAAAAAACGCGGCCATCACTTTTCCCGACGGAACGCAAAAACAAATTTCTCTGGCGGCGAACAGTCGTGAAATTGTTTTTGGCGACACTACGAAACAAGGCATTTACAAATTGCGAATTGGAACGAATGAAACGGTTTTTTGCGTAAATCTTTTGGACGCCGCCGAGAGCAACACCAAACCAAAAGCCGAGTTGCAATTCGGCAAATACGGAAAAGTCGAAGCGAGTTCAATCCAGCGGGCGAATCTGGAATTATGGCGTTGGATCGCCGCCGCCGCGCTCGCGATTTTAATGTTTGAATGGTGGTTTTATCATCGGAGGACGGCGTGAGGGATTTTCGATTTTCGATTTACGATTTAGGATCCTTGAAAGATCAGCTTTTAAGTTTCTTGGCGTCTTGGCGTCTTGGCGTGAGTTTTCTTTTTTTCTTTTTGCTTGGTTGTTCTCAATCTGAAAAACCGTTTGTGGTTATTTACACTTCCCAGGACCAGGTTTACGCCGAACCAATTTTTCAGGAATTCACCCGGCAAACTGGAATAAAAATTCTCGCCGTTTACGACAGCGAAGCCGTCAAGACTGTTGGCTTGGTCAACCGTTTGCTCGCTGAAAAAAATTATCCGCAGTGCGACGTTTTTTGGAACAATGAAGAATTCCGCACGCGTCAATTGGAACAAAAAAATATTCTGCGCGAGACGAATAGTTGGAGCGCATTTGGTTTTCGCGCACGAAGATTGGTCGTGAATACAAATCTTCTGAAGTTGAGTGAAGCCCCGAAAACATTGGCTGGACTAACCAACCAAAGTTTTCGCGGCAAAGTTGCCTTGGCTTATCCTTTATTCGGAACGACGGCCACACATTTTTTTGCGCTTCGCCAAAAATGGGGAGAAACGATCTGGGAAAATTGGTGTCGCGCGCTTGAAGCAAACAAACCTTTTGTGGTGGATGGAAATTCCGTGGTCGTAAAACTAGTCGGAAAAGGGGAAGCGCTGATTGGACTGACTGACTCGGACGACATCATTGCAGGACAACGCGAAGGATTGCCCATTGAAAGCATTCTACTTTCCGAAGACGGTTTTCAAATTCGCAATACTGTCGCTGTCATTCGAAACGCGCCGCATCCTGAATCTGCCGAAAAATTATTGAAATTTT
>JALYXC010000303.1 GCA_030947315.1 Verrucomicrobiota bacterium
GAAATGTTCAACACCGTGTCTGCTTACATGGACGCCAACAATTCCATCTGGTCGGAAAACGTCGCGATGGGAGTTACCGTGACCGACTTCAAAACCGGCAATACCGCCATCGCCGCGAAGGCGGGTAAACAACAAACGCCCATCAGTGGCGCGGCGGATGAAAAGGAATCGGTGCGTCTGGATTTTGAAGAAAAGATTCTGGAAATTGCCGACCAGCTTTCCGCGTTGGCTGAGAAAAATAAAAATGCCAATCTTGCAGCGCAAGTAGATTTGACCCTTTCCGGTCTGGATAAACTGCCGGATGACGAATTGGAAGAGACGGGCAATCGTGTCGCAGGGTTGGCGACGGCGAACATCACGGCGCTGGCCGATTATGGAATTCTTCCGGCGGATGTGACGGCATTGAACGCATTGAAAACCAGGTTTCAAACGGTCAAGACCGCGCCGCGTGCCGCGATTGCCGGTCGCGCGGGTGAAACGGCAACGCTGCCACAGATGATTACCGACAACACGAGCCTCTTGCGCAACCGCCTCGACAAACAAATGACGAAATATAAAAAGTCGCAGCCAGAATTATACGCCGGTTATCGTAGCGCGCGCGTGATTGTGGATCGCGGCGGCGGACAGAAGGCAGCGACTCCGACTCCGCCCGCGCCTGCCACACCAAAATAATTATTTTGACGGAATTATTGCTTATCGGCTCTCATTTTTACTGAGAAAACGTAGGCGAGGATTCTTCTGCTCCTGCTGAAGTGCGCGAACTGACTGGTGGAGTTGTACAATGCGTGCCTGTGATTGCTCCAACGCAGTCTGCAACTGCACGACCTGACGAGCGGAAAAGACACAATAACCAATTAGAGCGACGAATGCCAAACTCAACACTAATGTCTTCGTAGTTTTCATAATCGTTTAGATGCGGACTGCAATATAATGTTCAATAGTTCAACCAAGATTACTTTTTCAAATCATCAAAATAATCGCGCACTGTTCCGCGATACGCACGCGGAACCTGATCCTGGTTGATGGCGGCCTGCGCATCATTTTGTGCAGCCGTGACTGCTTCCTGATAACCGACTTTACTTTGGCCTTTGATGCTGACTCCTTTCAACGTGATGCTCGGCATCGGTCCGCCTGGTGTCATTTGCCCGCGCACTTTGGTCGGGACGAGAGCGTCACTTATTTCTGCGTCACCACGATCAGCAATTCCTTTTCCTTCGCGATCAGGGCGCTCCATACCGGTGTTGTCCCATTTATCCGTGACCTCAGGATAATAAAGCCAGCCGGTTTCATCAGCCCAAGTACCGACGCCTTTGCCGGGTTTGCTGCCGTTGCTTAATCCAAGTTTAGTTCCTGCGCCCCAGCCTGTGCAATTTCCAACGCACATCTGCGCTTTTTTTAAATTTTCCAAAGTCGCCATGAGAGATTGCGCGTCGCCCATCTGTTCCATTAATTTTTTCAATTCATCCGCTGCTTCGGCCAGCGATTTGGCCGCGCCCGAATTTTCTTTTTTTTGCATCTGGCCAACGGACTGTTTTAACAAGTCGCCCACTTTTCCGTATTGGCTTCCCGGATCAACGGCCTGAGACACTTCGTCCAAAAGTTTTTTCAATTGTTCAGGAGAAAGGTTGGCAGTTTTCAATTGTTCAATCATTTTTTCCAACGTTTTTCCTGCTTGTTCGGCCTGGCCATTTTTTAATTGTTCCGCCAGATCCTTGCCCATTTTGGAAGCGGCTTGTTGTTGCAGTTGTTGCAACGTTTTCGCCATTTCCTGCAGCTTGTTTAAGTCATTGACCGCCAGATTTAAATCTTTCAAAAACAAATCGGTTTGATTGGCTTGCAATGCTGAAATTGCTTCGTCCAAACTGGGCAATTGCGCGCCCATTTCCTGCGCTTGACGCGCAAGGTCAGAAAGTGTTTTCGCCATTTGTTCGCGCGCCGCCGCGCCGCCGGGAGAATCTTTGCTCGGCATTCCGGCCGCCGCATTCTGCGCTTTTTCCAAATCCTTTTTTAATTTGTCGAGCGCGTCGGGCTGCGCGGCTTTATTGCCCAAATCTTTTTTTAACGAATCAATTTGTTTTTGCAGTTCGCCGGGAACATTTCCGCCGCTGCGACTCGATTCCCAGGCGGCGCGTTCCAGCGGTTGCAGCGCGGGATTTTTGCCGAGTTCTTTTAAATCATTTTTTATTTTATCGGTGACGTTCGCCAAATCTTTCAATGCGGCGCTGCGCGTCAGCGGATTTTTGGAAAGCATTTCGCCGAGTTGCTCGACGGAATTGAGCGATTCGCGCACCGGCTCCAGCGCAGGCGGGCGTTGCTGCAAATTGCGCCGCGTCAAATCAGAAATCTGACGGCCCACTTCCTTGATGATTTCTTTTTCCTTTTGTTTTTGGTGGAAATTTTTACTGCGATATTCGGGCGCAAATCCAAGACCGGCGGCCAGCGCGAGAACGAGCACCGCCCAACGACTGATGACGGGCAAATGGAATGGCAACAATTTTTTGGCATCCAATCTTTGCGCATAACTCGCCGCATCGGAAATAAGCAACTGCTTCCAATTTTCTTCCGTGGGCTTTTCTGATAATTCCAGCGCGGTGCTGAGG
>JALYXC010000323.1 GCA_030947315.1 Verrucomicrobiota bacterium
GAAATGGATGGTCTGCGCGTGGCGCGAATTAAATTGAGCAAACAATCCGCGCCGGAAATTCCGGAATAGATAATAGATTTAAGGCTGGCTCTCAGATTATTCACCAGAGTTACTCACTCACCAAATAACCCAGCCGTGTAATTCGATCGCCCAGAACTCTCTCGCACGCTTTGATTTCGGCGGGTCCCTGATTAAAATTAAAAGCGCGGCCATCGCGAATCGCCGCCGCCTCTTCCTCTACCATCGTTTGAAGAACGTTGTCGGAAATCGCGAGTTCGAGATAAGAGCGCACCCGATGTAGTTCTTCAACCGGCGCGGCGAGAAGATCGTGGTAGCGAATGATCAGCGGTAACTGAGACGATACCCAGTGGCAGGCCATTTGCGCGCTCCAACACGCCGGGCCGATGGATGCCGAAACAGAAGTGAACTCCGAAAATTCCGGGACTTTTTGATGAGCCGTGCGGCGGCAATGATCCATCGCCGAGAGAATCATATCTCGCGGATCGCGGTGCGTAAAAGTCATCTTGATCCGATCCGCTTTGAGGGCTTCGGTGAGAAAAGGTCTGGTGTCTGAATGGATTTTAATCAATACTGGCCCTTCTGTTTGACTGATCTCAATTAACCGTTCCAGAATTTTTTCATCGAGAGGATCAACAAACCAACCGACTCCAGGAATAGCTCCCTCCAGAATAAGACGTTCGATAGCTGCCTGGCCGTTGTGCGGGTAAGCGGCGTTAAGCATCTGCAAGGTGTAACGCAGGAGCAAAGTGCTCCCCGATTTTATCATGGAATTGTTGATTATGACCATAGTTTAGCCGCCGCTCTTAGCTGCTTCGTAAAATATGTGGAAACCCGTTCCTTGTTTTGGATGTCTAGGATTGGAGTAACTCTGCTCCATATTCCGAAAGATTAAGATCTTTTACACAAAACTAGCTAGAAAATTGGTGGAAATATTTTCCAACTGGCGAGGAGAAAGGGTAGATAGTTTAGATTGCTCCTATAATCCCATTGCGCCAAAAGTCACGGCTCGACAGACTCACGCCCCACCGTTTATGGTTTTCCAGCGGCCGACATAGATGCGGTTCGCTCGAGATTTTTTTTAAAATTTAGATGACTGCAAAATATGGTTTGAATATTCGGACAGAAGGCGCTTTGGATTTTCTTTCGCTCGGCGCGTTGGTTCATCGTCTTGATCCGGGCACGATTCCGTTTCGCAAAGCGACCCATTGCGAGATCCATGTGAGCGGCGGTGAATTTAATGTCGCCGCTAATCTTTCTGATTGTTTCGGGCTGAAGACGGGTATCGCGTCCGCCCTGGTAAATTATCCCATCGGCGAGTTAATCGCCGAGCGGGTTCGAGCGATGGGGGTCAAATCCTTTTACAAAAATTTCAAGCATGACGGCGTTCATGGCCCGAATATGGCGACGGTTTATAGCGATCGCGGCCAGGGTGTGCGCGCTCCAGTGGTTTTTTACAATCGCTGCCATGAAGCGGCTGCGCAACTCAAACCGGGCGATTTTAATTGGAAGGAAATTTTCGCGAGCGGCGTGCGTTGGTTTCATAGTGGCGGAATTTTCGCCGCGCTTTCTGCGACAACTGCCGAAGTGATCATCGAAGCGATGCAAGCCGCGAAAGCTGCGGGCGCAACCACGTCGTTCGATTTAAATTATCGCGCGAAACTTTGGAATATCGTCGGTGGAAACGAACGCGCCATTTCCGTTTTGGATCGCATTATAAAAAATGTCGACGTGCTTGTCGGCAACGAAGAAGATTTGCAACTCGGCCTGGGAATTCCGGGACCGAAAGTTGCCGCGAAATCGAAACTCGATGCCAGCGCATTTCTCGGCATGATGAAAAACGTTCGCAAAAAACATCCGCAAATAAAAATTGTCGCCACAACTTTGCGCGAAGTTCACTCGACCAATCGCCATAGCTGGGGCGCGGTGGCGTGGATTGACGGGAAGTCTTACACCTCGCCCACCTGCGAACTCGACGTGATTGATCGCGTTGGCGGCGGCGATGGTTATGCAGCAGGATTTATTTATGGATTGCTCGCCGCCGAATCACCGCAAGATTCCGTCAATCTTGGTTGGGCGCACGGCGCATTGCTGACTACTTTTCCAGGTGACACGACGATGGCGACGGTCGAGCAAGTTCGCGCTTTTGCTCAAGGCGGTTCCGCGCGTATTCAGCGATGATCGTTCGGAATTCTAAAACAAGAAGGCCGCAGAAAACTAACCTCTTTCCACAATAGTTGCGGCGGCCGAAAATTGGCTTACCATTCTGTATTCATCGCGATGCGCTTACATTTTAAAATCCTCTGTGTCGAAAGTTTTCTTTACGCAATTATTTTTCTGGGTTTTCCGGCAGCGCGAGTGGAAGCCCAGGCGCCGGTGATCATTTTTACAAACACAACTTTTCGGGTGATGTCGGCGAATTTAAATGGCAACACCCAAAGTTATCAGCCATTTGCATTGCGAATTTTTCAAGGACTCAAGCCGGATATTGTGGCAATTCAGGAATTTAATTATCGAGGCAACACGCCGGCCGATTTCCGTTCCCTGCTCGACAGTGCATTTGGAACCAATTTTGTCTATTCTCGCGAAAGCAGCGCCGTTGAAATTTATTCGATTCCAAATGGAATTATCAGCCGCTTTCCAATTATTTCTTCGGGATTCTGGGATGACACACTCGCGCCGGACCGCGGGTTCGCCTGGGCGCGACTCGATATTCCCGGCCCGAACGATTTATATGTGGTGAGTGTGCATCTGCTCGGCAGCAGCTCAGCTTGGCGCTCCACGGAAGCTGCGAATCTGAAAGCGCTTATTCAATCTACTTTTCCGAGCAACGCGTGGGTCATTGTGGCGGGGGATTTTAATACCACGACGCGCAGCGAAACGGCCGTGACTACTTTCACAACTTTCCTGAGCGATGATCCGGTACCTACCGATCGCGAGTCAGGCGGCGATCCCGATACCAATGCGCCGCGAAACAAACCATATGATTACGTGCTGCCAAGTTTTTCTTTTCGCAGCAATTTGGTAGCGACCGTTCTTGGCTCGCACACTTTCACGAATGGATTGGTTTTCGATTCGTATATTTACAATTCGCTTTATTCGCTAAGTGAGGT
>JALYXC010000335.1 GCA_030947315.1 Verrucomicrobiota bacterium
AAAATGCCGAGGAAGTGCGGGCGGTTTTGGAAAAGTAGCTATTTCTTTTTCTTTTTGTCGGCGGACGCAGCGGCCGCTGCGGCTTGAGCGGCCTGAGTTTTCACCATGCGCTGCTGGAATTTATCCACGCGCCCGGCCGTGTCCACGAATTTTTGAGTGCCGGTATAAAATGGATGGCAAAGATTGCAAATGCCGATGACCAGACTCGGTTTGACGGAGCGGGTTTTAATGACGTTGCCGCAAGCGCAACGAATTTCCGCTTCCTGATATTTTGGATGAATGTCAGCTCTCATAAAAAAGGTTGAAAAATTTATCTGCTTTCCGCCAATTGACAAGTTTAATCTTTTTATTTTTATCGTTTTTGGCCGAGCCACAATAAAAATAGCGGCACGAGCAAGCCTAAAATCAGCGAGAGCCAGACCTGCCATTTTTTACGATGAAACCGGAAAGCCAAAATAAGACCCAGAATAATAGTGGCAATTAACGCGATGGCCATCACCACGACGAAATAGCGAAACGGTTTGGTGGAATAAGTTTGCGCCGAAGCGCTGGGCAGAAGTGAATCGGCATGAACGGAACGGGCGCGGTCAATAATGCCTTCGGCTTCGCCTGCTCCTTTGCGCCGGTCGGGATGCAGGGTTTGATACCAGCCGGTGCAAATAAAAAACAAAAGGATCGGCGAAAAAAAACAGCCGAGAAATAAATGCAGTTTGCGAAGTTTGTTCATTCCTTATCTGAAAAAAATCAGGGAGCGGGCATCGGAATAAAAACTTTTTTGCCCGGAACCAATCTTTCCGGTTTTAAACCGGGATTGGCTTCCAGAACTTGCTTGGACGTAATGGTTTTCATCCCCTTGCTTTTAAAATCCGCATTGTAGGCGGCGATGATTGTCGAAAGAAAATCTCCTTCCTGCACCACATATTCGTACCCTTTTTCAGACGTAGAATTTTTTTCGGGCGATTCGGTGGAAGATGATTTGTCAGGAGCGGAAGCATCGGCCGGGCCTGATTTTTTGGTCCTAGTTTTTTTTGCGTTGGTTGGCGCGGCTCCCAGGCCTTCGCCCATTTTTTTAATTTGCGCCACAATTAATTCCTTGTCCGCTTCGCGTTTTTTATCCACTTCCAAAATTTTTTCGGCCAGCCTTTTCAAATCTTCCTGGAAGGAAGAATTGTGGGATGCTTTGGTCTGATTTTCGCGCAACTGATTGACTTGCTCGGCCAGCGCGGAAATATTTTTTTGCAGGCTGGCATTGGCCGCCATGAGATTTTCAACGTCGCCACTGAGGCGTTTGATTTTTTCCGCTGCTTCCTGTCTTTCCGCGAGAGCCGCCGCGTGGGCCGCCGCATTTTGAGCGGAAAGACGCTCTGGACTGAGAGCAATTAAAATAACGAGTAAAAATAAAATCAGTTTCATCCTGGAAAAATACTAAATCAATTTGAGGTTTAAAGTTTAAAGTTTCGATTCCAGCGCTGGTGGCTGAAGTTTAAACTTCAAAGTTCAAGCTTTAAACATACTTTAAGCGTGTGGGTGTTCTTGAAGTGATACAACGCAGCGCCGATTTTCTCGCTAAAAAAGGAGTCGAATCGCCCCGTTTGCAAGTGGAATTGCTGCTGGCGCATTTGCTGAAAATGCCGCGCTTGAAACTGTATTTAAATTTCGAGCGCGTTTTAACTGAGCCGGAATTGAATCAGCTTCGAGAATTGGTGAAACGCCGGGGAAATCGCGAACCGCTCCAGCACTTGCTGGGCACAACTTCTTTCTGCGGATTGGAATTGGCGGTGAACGATAAAGTTTTAATTCCGCGACCGGAAACGGAAATTTTAGCGGAGCGCGCCTGGAAATTTTTAAACGAATTCTCAACTCTAAACGCTCAGCCAACAACGGCTCTGGATTTCGCAACGGGCTCCGGATGTCTGGCGATTGCATTGGCCACGAACTGTCCGAAAACGCAAATTTATGCGCTCGATATTTCTGGGGACGCGCTGATTGTGGCTGATGAAAACGCGGTTCGAAACAATGTCTCCAAAAAAATTAAGTTTTGTGAAAGCGATGGTTTTTCCGAATTGCCAAAAGGAATAAAATTCAATCTGATCGTCGCCAATCCGCCCTATATTTCCACTGCGGAAATTGAAACACTCGAACCAGAAGTGCGAAATTATGATCCCAGAATTGCCTTGGACGGTGGCGCGGATGGTTTGAATTTTTATCGAAAACTGGCGAATGATTCGCGCGATTTTCTGTTGGCGCAAGGGAGGCTCATGTTGGAATTCGGCGAAGGGCAGGGAAAAATAATTCGTGAAATTTTTGAGGAAAAAAATTGGCGTATTGAAGCCATTGAAAAAGATTATTCACAACGCGAACGATTTTTAATTGCGCATTGCTCCGATTAAAATTTGGACTTGTTGGAAACCACTGTCTTGACTATATTATGGCCGATGAAATTCCGTCACGATCTCGTAGCAAAGCTGACGCCGGAAATGCTTATGGAGAGCGTTCTGGCGAACAATCACCGCTACAAGCCAGATCCACTTTTCTCAAAAACTGGGACTGGCAGCTTATTGACAGCCTCAATCGAGGAGCGTGCGAAAGAGGACGCGCTCAGTACGGCCATAATTCAGAAACTCAAACGCGCGTCAAAGAACGGTGGGAAAAAATCCGCGCCCAAGAATTAAGTCTTCAGGAAACATTCGATTTTCTTCAGGAATGTCATCGCGGCGCTCCTTTTTTATTTTTTAATGGCAACACTTTCAGCGAAGTTGCCCGTAGAATTATTGACGCTTTTCTGGCGGAATTTCCTCTTTCACGCCGACGCGAAGCAGCCTCACTGGTCGCTCATTATGTCGCCGGCGTTCTTGATTTTGCATCCATGTCGAGCGGCTTGGATTCGCTGCTGGAAATGCCGGACTTCAAAATCGGTGATCGTGTTTGCACGTTAAAGGGTTCTGCTCATGGCGTCGTAAAAAAGATTTTAC
>JALYXC010000357.1 GCA_030947315.1 Verrucomicrobiota bacterium
ATTAAACTCGAGGCAAAATCTCCAATCCCATTCACCGTTGCCAATGCGCCAAACGCCATTCCGTGTTGTTCTTCACTGACTAACTCGGCGCAAAAGGAATCCTCGACTGTTTCTTCGAGCGCCACATAAATTCCGCCCGCCATAAAAATTCCGGCCAAAACGCCTATGCTCACCGGCAAAATAGTTATTCCCAACGCCATCACCGCAGCCAAAAAATATCCCGCGCTCAGAAGTTTTCGTTTTTCATAACGGACCGCCAGCCAGCCGCTCAGATAAGAAAAACCGGCGTAAAAAACATTATGCACCAGATAAAATCCAATGCCCAGGCTGGCCGCTTTGGCCTGACCCAGGATCGGAGTCATTTTTTGCGTCGCCAAAAGAATCAACATCGTATGCGCAAAATCGCCCAGCCCAAATAATCCAATCGCCAAAAGCAAATGACGAAAACGCGGCGGCAGCGCGCGCAAACTCGCCGTGAAAGAAATATGAGAAACTGGTTTTCGCTTTTTTTCTTTGACTACAAACGCCATCACCGCCACGGCGCTGAGTCCGGGAATAAGCGTCCATAAAAATAACGTTGAATAACTTTGTTGAAAGATGCCGAGTAAAAAGAAAGCGCTGGCGGGACCAATGATCGCTCCCATCGTGTCCATCATTCGTTCAAAACCAAATGCGCGACCGTAAGTTTCCGGCCCAGCGGCGCCGGCCAACAACGCCTTGCGAATCGGGGTGCGCACGCCGCGTCCCATCCAAGCCGCCGAACGAGCCAACAACACGTGCCAGGCGCTGGTCGCAAATCCAAATGCCGCGGTTCCAAACGCGGTTACAAAATAACCGGCTACAGCAATGGGCTTCCGGCGGGTTAAACGATCGGTGTAATAACCGGAAGCCATTTTTGCAAAACTTGAAAAACCATCCGAAACGCCTTCAATCAAACCGAGCCACGCCGCAGAAGCGCCCATCGTCGCTAAAAATGCGGGCATGACCGCGGTGGCCATTTCGTGTGACCAATCGCTGAACAATGAAGCCAGGCCAATGCCAAGAATTGTCCGATTTAACCAACGCATTTTAACGACTGATTTCACTTCGTTGATTCCTAAACGAAATGGCGGTGGCGAGCAATCTCCCTTCATATTTTTCGCGGAAAAAATCGCGGCTTATTCTCGAATTAATTTTTTTCCAAACGATTAATCTCAATTGAGCGCTTGTGCCTCGCAGACCTTCTGATAAATTTTCTTCCGCAAGTCATTTGATTTTTTAAATCTTAAGTATTTTTAAAACCTTAAAATCCATCGAGACTTTAGAGTGGCCGGTGTGGCGAAATGGCAGACGCACAGGACTTAAAATCCTGGGACCGTAAAAAGTCGTGTCGGTTCGAGTCCGACCACCGGCACCACTAGCAAGCACTTATCTTATGAAGATTTTAAGGAGTCTGCACTGCGCGGTAGAAGCGCGTTGCGGGCAGCGGACCGAAATCGGTGAACTCAGTCTGGCCGATGCTGTCTGCGATTTGCGGAACGCCAAAGTTAGCGAAAGGCGTTCCAAGTATTTCGTTTTTTTGAAGCTGATAGTTTGCGAAACTAATTCCTTGTAATGTCACACGGGCAGTTGCGCCGACGCGGGTAATGGAGAGTACTTTGAGAGGTCCAGTATAATTCGGTTGCATTTCCACTGCGCCAATGTCGGTGCCGTCGCCGCCGCTTGCGTTTGCAATAGCGGGGTCGTCATATAGTCGGGGGAGATTTCGCTGATCCGTAACGAGACTAAAAGATTTCCCTTTGTCGATGGCCGGGCTGTCGGAGAATAAGAGAAAGGTGTTGTTCGGTCCGCCGTAATTGCCAAATGGAGCGAGCCTTGCGTCCAGAGGCGTGACGATAGTTCCGATTTGATCACTCATTGCGGCAAACCCGGCGCTCCCATTAGTTTTGCCAATCAAGTTCCATCCTTGCGAAGTGAACGTGCCTAGGGCATCTGGACCGGTGATACCAATGTTGCCCATAACAATGGTATTTCCCACCAGGTTCGTCCCGGCCGCGGCATTTAATCCGCCGCACGAAGATCCATGCCTACCGTTGTTGAAGCTGTTGTTGCCTAGTCCACCATTGCCGCCCATCGCGGTATTTCCGTTTAATGTGCAGGCAATCAAAGTCATTATTCCTTGACTAAAGATGCCACCGGAGCCCGCCCCGCCATTGCCTCCGCCGAAGTTGGGATCGTTGCCACCATTGCCGCCCGTGCCGGTGTTGTTGAAGAAGGAGCAATTGTTCACGAATAAAGTCGCGTTAGTGTCGTTGAAAATAGCGCCACCCATTCCTACTCCTCCGTTTCCGCCGCTTCCGAATTGCGCTGAGTTATTGGCTCCGTTGCCTCCGTGGACAGAATTACTACTAAAGCTACAACGGTTCAGTGTCATGGTTCCGCCATTAAATACAGCACCGCCTCGCGCACTTCCACCCGCTTGTCCCGGTTGGGTGCCGGCGAAACCAGTCGCAACATTAGTGGCGAATGTGCAATCGCTTACTGCCAGAGCTCCCAAGTTCACCAATCCCGCGCCGTCCACCGATGCGCCCGGCCTCTGTCCGTTTCTGATCATCAATCCGGAAATGGCGCTGTCGGTA
>JALYXC010000371.1 GCA_030947315.1 Verrucomicrobiota bacterium
GGCTAAACCGGATTATTCGCGAACCGACCGTCAACCGACCGGGCCTGGCTCTGGCGGGCTTCACAAAATATTTCGCCAACAAAAGAGTGCAGGTCATTGGCAATGCGGAAGCGACTTTTTTGAAATCGCTTTTTCCCGAAGAGCGGCGAAAACGGTATGAAGATTTATTTTCCTACAAAATTCCGTGCGTGGTTTATTCACGAAATTTGCATCCCGACAAACTTTTAATTCAAGCCGCCGAAAGAGCGAATGTGCCGGTGTTTGTTTGTCCGCTCATCACGATGAAATTTATCAATCTGGCCACGCTCGCTTTAGAAATGTTATTTGCGCCGCGCGGGTCGGATCTCGGGAGCATGGTGGATATTCTGGGGGTGGGCGTAATTATCCGCGGTGAAAGTGGCATTGGCAAAAGCGAAACGGTTTTAGCCTTGATTGAACGCGGTTACAGTTTGGTTTCGGATGATGTGACGCGAGTGACTTTGATGGATGGCCATGACGTGGTCGGAACCAGCTCGGCCTTGACACGCAATCACATGGAAGTGCGGGGCATCGGGATTATTAATATCGCGGCGATGTTTGGCGTGAAAAGTATTCGCCAGGAAAAACGAGTGGATTTGATCGTCTCGTTAAAAACCTGGAGCGAAGTGTCCGACGTGGATCGCCTCGGGATAGACGACGAATTTGTGAAAATTCTCGGAGTGGATATTCCGCACATTACAATTCCGGTGCGGCCAGGCCGGGATTTAGCGCGCCTGATCGAGGTCGCCGCGTTTCAAACCAAACTCAAATCTTCCGGCCATAACGCAGCCCAGGAATTGAATGACCGGTTGCTGGCGCAAATGTCGAAGAATCTTCGCTTGTAATTTTTGGCCTAAAAAATAAGGTAGGCTGGAAATTTTGAAATGAACGTCGCTAAAAAATCCAGCGCAAAAATAAATCAGCGGGAATTTGTCGTGTCGAACAAGCTTGGCATTCACGCCCGCCCCGCCGCGCTTTTTGTAAAAACGGCTAATCGTTTTAACTGCGATATCTTTGTCGAAAAAGACGAGGAAAAAGTAAATGGCAAAAGCATTATGGGCTTGATGATGCTCGCGGCCGGGTCGGGAAGTAAAATTATTGTTTACTGTGAGGGAGACGATTGTCACGAGGCGCTCAGAGAATTAGAAGCGCTGATCAAGCGTAAATTTGATGAGGAGTGATGAGTAAAACCTGACGCGTGAAACGTAAAATGTGAAAACAAAAAAATGCTTCCGGCCCTAATCTTGACGCGGCGTCACGTCTCACGTTTCCCGTCTCACGTTTTGAACCTTGAACTTTCTTCCATTCTCCTTAGTTTTTTTGCATGTCGGATTTTAACGTAAAATATGTGGCGCATCTGGCGCGCCTTTCTCTGTCGTCCGCCGAAGAAGAAAAAATAGGCGCCCAACTCAAAAATATTCTCGGTTACATCCAAAAATTAAAAGAGCTGGATGTCCGTGAAATCGAACCAACGGCGCACGCTATTCCCTTGATCAATGTTTTTCGCGACGATGAAATTCGCCCCTCGCTTTCAAATGAAGAGGCTTTACGAAACGCGCCGGCAAAAGCCCACGGACTTTTTCTTGTTCCAAAAATTGTGGAGTGATTTCAAATAATTCAGCCACAGATGAACACCGATTTTCACGAATTGATTTTTTTTCATCGGTGTTCACCCCTGTCTATCTGTGGCTGAGTTTTCCGCATGTTCAATCAACTCACTATTTCCGAACTCGCCGCGAAATTATCCAAACGCGAAGTTTCATCGCGCCAAGCCACACAAGCCTGCCTTGATCAAATCGCTCGCGTGGACGAAAAAATTCACGCCTTTATTTCTCACGATGATGCTGATGCTCTGAGGCAAGCCGATGCGGCGGACAAAGAAATTTCGGCGAATGCAACCCATGCGCAAAAACCGTTGCTCGGCATTCCCATCGCTGTCAAAGACGTGCTCGCGGTGAAAAATCAACCGCTCAACTGCGGCTCGAAAATTCTCGGCGAATTTATTTCGCCTTATGACGCGACCGTGATTGAAAAATTAAAATCCGCCGGCGCAATTATTTTTGGCCGATTGAACATGGACGAATTTGCCATGGGCAGTTCGACTGAAAATTCCGCGTTTGGTGTGACGAAAAATCCGTGGGACACGTCGCGAATTCCCGGCGGTTCGTCGGGTGGTTCGGCGGCATCTGTTGCAGCGGATGAATGTCTGGCCTCACTCGGCACGGACACCGGCGGCTCGATTCGACAACCCGCAGCACTCTGCGGCTGTGTCGGCTTGAAACCAACTTACGGACGCGTCTCGCGGTACGGGCTGGTGGCCTTCGCGTCGTCGCTCGATCAAATCGGTTCGTTCACGAAAAATGTCTGGGACGCAGCGACGCTGCTCGAAGTGATGAGCGGCGTTGACCCTCGCGATTCGACGAGTATTCCTCAACCAGTTCCAAATTATTCAGCGGCGTTGAACGGGAAAATCAAAGGCCTGAAACTGGGTTTGCCTAAGGAATACATGATTGGCGGGATGAATTCCGAAGTCAGCGCCGCCGTGAAAACCGCCGTCAAGCAACTCGAAAATCTCGGCGCGGAAATTGTGGAAATTTCTTTGCCGCACACCGATTACGCCGTCGCAACTTACTATATCGTCGCCACCGCCGAAGCCAGCGCCAACCTCGCGCGCTTCGATGGCATCCGTTACGGAGCGCGAGTGGAAGGCGCCACGCCCGACGAACTTTACAGCCGGACCCGTGGCGCGGGATTCGGTGCCGAAGTTAAACGCCGCATCATCCTCGGCACTTACGTTTTGAGTAGCGGTTATCACGACGCTTATTATTTGCGCGCCCAAAAGGTTCGCACGCTCATTCGACAGGACTTTTTGAAAGCATTTGAAAAAGTGGATGCAATCGTGACGCCGACGACCCCGACTCCTGCATTTAAAATCGGCGAAAAATCCGACGATCCTTTGCAGATGTATCTCTCCGATATTTTCACAATCTCCTGCAATCTCGCTGGCATTCCGGGAATCAGCATTCCGTGCGGCTTCACCACCAATCCAAAACTGCCCATCGGTTTGCAATTTCTCGGAAAACCTTTCGGCGAAGAAACGATTTTGAAACTTGGGCACGCTTACGAGCAGAGCACCGGCTGGCACAAGCAGAAACCGCCGGTCATCTGAACTAACTGTTTCTGATTATGTAGTCAGCAGAATAACGCGAATAATTCGCTATACAAATTCATAACCTGCGGTGTCTATTTTGGTGGAGATCAATCACGAGGTTAACGAAGGAAAAACATGAAACAAAACCGCAATTTCTTGTGCGTGATGGGACTAGCTGTCGTTTTCGCAAGCAATGCAAGCGCTCTTGATCGCGACATGGTGCGCTTCGCGGCAGCTAAAGAGGTTCAAGCACGAGAGTTTTCGGAAAAGCAGACCAACAAAGTTCCATCTCTTGTCTGGAGTTTTTTCGACGCTGTCAAAGTGGACGATTGGAAAACTGCGACGAATCTGTTCGCGCGCCTCGTCGAGATCAGAGGACATTATGATTATTTCAAAACAACAGTAACGGCTTCTTCTTTGCAAACCGCCATCTGGTCGCCGATTGTGGAAACCATCGGGGCGTATGAGCACTTTCATGATTGGGACAACAAATGGCTTCATCGTTTTGGCAGGGAGATCATTGATTCGATTCCAAAAGGCAGCATTTATTTCGGCGGAAATGGCTCGGGGCGATTTCTAATTTCGGCATTGAGCGAATCGCACCGCGACGGAAGACCCTTTTTCACGCTCAGTCAAAACGCATTGGCAGACCGAACCTATTTGGACTATCTGCGAGTGATATATGGCAAGAGACTGTATATCCCGACGGGCGAAGATTCGCAGCAATGTTACAACGAATATTTGCAGGACGCCCAAAAGAGATTGCTGCACGATACGCAATTTCCCAACCAACCGAAGCAAATCAAGCCCGGCGAAGACGTCCGCCTCGTGAACGAAAACGGCGAGCCGCGCGTCCAGGTTTCCGGCCAGATGTCTGTCATAGCCGTCTACGGCCAAATCGCAAAAGTCATCTTCGACAAAAATCCGAAGCACGAATTTTACGTCGAGGAAAGTTTCCCGCTGGAGTGGATGTATCCGCATCTGTCGCCGCACGGTTTGATAATGAAGTTGGAGGCCAAACCGCTGGCGGTTTTGCCCGAAGCAGATTTGCAAAGAGATTCGGATTATTGGAAAAAGTTTGTCGGCGAGTTGGTTGGTGATTGGCTCGGCGAAAAAACTTCGGTCAAAGAGATTTGTGATTTTTGCGACAAAGTTTATTTACAAAAGAACCTGAACGGTTTCAAAGGTGACACCGGTTTTGCCAAAAATGAAGGCGCGCAGAAAACTTTCTCCAAACTTCGAAGCTCGCTCGCCGGTGTCTATGTGTGGCGCGTCCAACATGCCAAAGATGACGATGAAAAAAGCCGGATGAGAAAAGCTGCTGATCTTGCTTTTCGGCAAGCATTTGCTCTGTGCCCAAATTCGCCTGAAGTTGTTTTTCGTTACATTGCGTTCCTTATGGACACAAAGCGAACTGATGAGGCAATTTTGATTGCGAAAACTGCCTTGCAAATCAATCCGACGAACGAATCGTTAAAAGAGCTTCTACAGTCATTGGAAAACATGAAGGAGTCGTTGAAGCCTCGAAAGTTTGATTTGAGTTCGTGCCGTATGCAGCTAGATTTTCGCCATGAGCACGGTTAAGGAAATCGAAGCGGCGATTGCCAAATTGAAGCCCGATGAAATCAAGTCAGTCGCCGAATGGCTGGAGGAATTTCGCGAGGAGATGTGGGATCGGCAGATCGAAGCCGACGGGCGCGCGGGCAAGCTCGACTCGCTCATCAAGGAAGCCAAGGCCGATTATCGCGCAGGCAAAGCCAAACCCTTTCCGTGAAATCATCCGCCCTTCCAGCATTTTGGAAGTGCTTCGATAAACTCCCACGAAAGATTCAGCAAACGGTTCGGAAAAATTTTGAACTTTGGAAACAAAGTCCCACGCTGAAATCCCTCGGCTTCAAAAAAATCAAAGACGACCTCTGGTCAGTGCGCGCTGGTTCGGGTTATCGCGCTCTGGCGACGTTCGAAGATGGCGGTTATCTGTGGTTTTGGATTGGCCCGCATGATGAATACGAGCGATTAATCAGAGCTTTTTAACCAGAAATTATTTCTTTTATCACTTCTCCATGGACATCCGTCAGCCGTCGATCAATTCCGTTGTGGCGAAAAATTAATTTCTCATGGTCGATGCCGAGTTGGTGAAGAATTGTCGCGTGTAGATCGTAGCAATAGGCCGGGTCTTTCGCAGCTTTGTAAGACCACTCGTCGCTTTCGCCGTAGGAAATTCCGCCTTTGAATCCGCCGCCAGCCAGCCAGCTTGTGAACGTGAACGGGTTGTGGTCGCGGCCTTTGCTTCCCTGACTGCACGGCATCCGGCCAAATTCCGTCGTCCAAATGACAATCGTGTCGTCCAACATTCCGCGCGATTTCAAATCTTTAATCAACGCGGCGGCGGGTTTGTCCATGCTGCGCGCCATGTCGAGATGATCTTTGGCAAGGTCTTCGTGGCTGTCCCAATTGCGACGTGGAAAACCGTTGTCCGCGCCGCTCCAGACTTGAACGAATCGAACGCCGCGTTCTAGCAACCGACGCGCCACCAGACAACGTTGCCCAAAATCTTCGGTGATTTTTTCGTCGAGGCCGTAAAGTTTTTTTGTCGCTTCGGATTCGCCGGATATATCCAGAACTTCTGGCGCGCTTAATTGCAGTTTCGCCGCGAGTTCATAGGACGAAATGCGCGCATCTAAACGCGAATCGCCGCCGCGATTTTCCAGATGCGCCTGGTTCAATTCCTTGAGCAACGCTTGCGTCGCCTTTTCACTTTCCGGCGTGATGAAAGTCGCGGACTTCGGTG
>JALYXC010000376.1 GCA_030947315.1 Verrucomicrobiota bacterium
TTATCGCGCTCAACGCCACGCTTCCAGCGCGATGAATGCATTGCTCATGGATAATTTGCAAGGCGTGCGTCAGATAAAATCTTTTGGCCGCGAAAATCATGAAGACGCGCGTTTTGCGCAGCGCGCCGAAGAATTGCGCCAGGGAACTTTGGGCGTCATGCGCGTCTGGGCAAATTATTCTCCGGCGATGACTTTCGCCGCTTCGCTCGGGCTGGGCCTGGTTTTTTGGATCGGCGGCAAAATGGTCATTGCCGATAAAATCACCATCGGCCAACTAATCGAATTTATTTTTTATCTCGCGCTTTTTTATGAACCGATTCGCGGCTTGCATGGATTAAATCAAATGCTGCAAGCCGCGCGCGCCGCGGGTGAACGCGTTTTCGATATTCTCGATACGAAAATTGAGCGCGCCGATTCTGCGCGAAAACAACATTTTAAAACGGCCGTTCGCGGCGAAGTCATTTACGAAAATGTCGGCTTCGGTTACAGCTCGGACAAAATTGTTTTGCGAAATATTTCTTTGCGGGCGCAGCCGGGCGAAATGATCGCGCTGGCCGGGCCTACCGGCGCCGGCAAATCCACTTTGGTCAATTTACTTCCCGCATTTTACGAGATCACTTCCGGCAAGATCACCATTGACGGACTCGACATCAAAACTCTCTCTCTGGAATCGTTGCGCTCGCAAATCAGCGTGGTCAGTCAGGAAGCGTTTTTGTTCAACGGCACCATTCGCGAAAATATTTTGTACGGAAAAATTGAAGCGAGCGACGCTGAATTAATTTTCGCAGCCAGGGCCGCCAATTGTCATGAATTTATTTCGCGCCTGGCCGATTCCTACGATTCTCGCGTCGGCGAACGCGGCGTCAAATTGAGCGTTGGCGAAAAACAACGTGTCAGTATTGCGCGCGCACTTTTGAAAAACGCGCCCATTTTAATTCTCGATGAAGCAACAGCCAGCGTGGACACCGCGACCGAAAAATTGATTCAGGAAGCGCTGGAACGACTCATGAAAAATCGCACCAGTTTTGTGATTGCGCATCGTTTGAGCACCATTCGGCGCGCCCACCAGATTCTCGTTATGCGTCACGGACAAATCATCGAACGCGGCGCGCATGAAGATTTAATTGAGCAAAACGGTCTTTACGCCAAACTCGCGCGCATTCAAAACACGACCTTCATTGAAGAAAGTTTTGAAAAAATTTCCGTCGCCTGACAAATTTAGAACGCATTTCACAAGTTTTTTTGGTGGAGCGAGACTCCGTCGAGCCGTAACTTTTTCGGCGTGAGAATATTCATTCGCTAAACGGCCACAGAATTTTTACCGGTTTGAATTCGGGTTTCGGATTCCAATAAATTTTTTAAATTTTCCAGGGTGTCGGCTTCGGTTGATTTTTTGTCCTGACGCCAGCGGTTCATGCGCGGAAAGCGGACGGCGATTCCAGATTTGTGCCGGCTCGATTTTTGAATTCCTTCAAAGGCCAATTCAAAAACCAACTCCGGTTGGACGATGCTGACGGAACCATGTTTTTCCAGCGTGTGGCTTCGCACAAACGAATCTACTTGCCGAATTTCCTCATCGGTCAACCCTGAATACGCTTTCGCGATGGGAATCAGTTTTCCATTTTCCCAAAGTCCAAAAGTGTAGTCGGAAAAAAGACTGGCGCGGCGTCCATGCCCGCGTTGCGCATAAATCAAAACGGCGTCAATCAGAAATGGATCAATTTTCCATTTCCACCAATCGCCGCGCTGCCGTCCGACGCCGTAGGCTGAATCGCTTCGTTTCAACATCAGACCTTCAGCGCCGCGCGCGCGAGATTCCAACTGGATTTGCGTCAATTCATCCCACGATTTCGCCTCAATAATCGGCGAAAGACGCAGTGCCACCTCCGCAGAAGATTTTACTTTTTCAAAGTCGTGAAAAAGAAACGAAGCGACGCGAGCGGTTTCTTGTTTTGATCGAACTGAAAGATTTTGCCAGGTTTGTTCGAGGATCATTTTCAATTTTGCGCGGCGCTCTCGCAATGGTTTGGCGCGCCAATCGTTCCCATCAAATTCCAATAAATCATAGGCCAGAAAGGCGACTGGAAATTGAGTTTGAATGGCGACACTGACTTTTTTTCGGCCGAGTCGGCGTTGTAATTGGGTGAAAGTTGAGACGCGACCATTTTGCCACGCGACAATTTCGCCATCGAAAACAGCGCCGTTGGGCAACGCATTTCCAGCGTCGCGAATTTCAGGAAACATTTCCGTCACCATTTCGTCGCCGCGTGACCAGATGCAGATTTCGTTATTTCGATGAATCAGTTGCGCGCGAATGCCATCCCATTTCCATTCGATCTGCCAGTCTTCAATGTCGCCCAAAATTTCGGCGAACGTTTCGCCCGTTTTAATTTTGGCTTCAATGGGCGAGGCCAAAAAAAATGGATACGGCTGCGCGGTTTCCGAATGGTCGGTTGCGCCGCTGAGAATTTTCTGCAAATCTTTTTCGGTCGGTTTCCATTCGCCCAAAACCCGATGCGCCATGATGGCCGGCGCGATTCCCGCCACCTGCGCCAAAGCGCGGATCACCAAAGTTTTTGAAACGCCAATGCGGAATTGGCCGGTAATTAATTTATTCCAAACGAGTCGTTGCGAGGAATTTAATTGCCGCCACGTTTGCAGAAGAAGTTCGCGGCG
>JALYXC010000418.1 GCA_030947315.1 Verrucomicrobiota bacterium
CATCCTGCCGATACGAGTGGCAATGAATCAATCGTTTGCCTTGAAGGATTTCGCCAATCGCTTCGAGTTCCAAATCGCGGCGCGGCGGCACCTCGAATAGGTTTTTTCGTCCGCTGGGTTTTTTAAAATTTTCCCACGACTTCAAATATTGTTGCGCCGCGAGAAAACGGTTTTGAATAAATGTGCGAACGCCCATTCGCGTTTGCGGAAAACGGGTGACAAATTTTTCGCCCCAGTTCGATTGCTTCACGTTTTCGCCGAGGGCAAATTTAATTCCGGGCATCGCGCCTTCGAATTTTAGTTCTTCCGGCGACGCACCATCGCGAAGTTTGATGACCTGATTTTGCCCGCCGATAGGATTGGCCGAGCCGTGCAATAAATTCGCCACGGTCAACCCGCCCGCGAGCTCGTTGTAAATATTGTCGGTTTCAGAATTCACCACGTCGCCGATTCGCACCATCGAAGTGGAGGGCAACGTGCCTTCATTCACGTCGCCGAGAATCGCGCTGTGGCTATGGCAGTCAATTAAACCGGGAGTGATATGCATTCCCGCCGCATCAATCACAAAAGTATTTGGGCCGAGTTCAGTTTTAAACATCCCGACATTTTGAATTTTTCCGCTGGAAATCGAGATCATTGCATTAGTCAAAACTCCGTTCGTTCCGCTGGTCCAAATCGTGGCATTTTTAATAATCATATTTGGCGCATTTGTAATCGGTCCGCGTCCTTCCTGCGGCGAATGCGCCACGCGCTTTTTCAAAAGCTCGCGTTGAGCAGCTTCTTTTTTTTCTTTTTCCGCTTTGGACAATTCCACTTTTGGTTTTTCTTCTTTGGGATTTTTCGCCAGCTCTTTTTCTTTTTCTGGCGCGGGTTTGTTCGGATCGCCTTCTTCGGGAGTTTTAATTTCCGCCGGTTTCTTTTCCTCAACCTTCGCGGTTTTTGATTCTTCAGTTGAAGCGCGATAATGCCGACCTTCAATCCAGACCGCGCGCACTTTACTTTCTGGATCAAAATAATTTGTTCCGACAACGACTGTCAGGTTCGCCAGTTTTCCAGCCTCAATGGTGCCGAGAAAATTTTCCATGCCGCACATTTTTGCCGGGACTGTCGTCAATGCCGCGAGCGCGTCCACTTCCGAAAGACCGCGTTCCAAACTGGATTTTAAATTTTTACGAAAATTCTTTTTGTCGGCCAGACCGTAAGTTGTCAGCGCAATTTCCAAACCTTGCTGGCGCAAAAGCGCGGCATTTTCCGGCGCCCAATCCCAGGCGCGCAATTGATCGAGCGTGACCTGATTCCAGTCATTGGTGTCGGGCAATTTTGGCAACTCGGGAAAATTCAGCGGCACAATAAATTGCGCTTTGGTCGCTTTGGCCAAATCGGGGCGACGCCATTCCTGACCGCATGAAACAAGGGCGAAATCAAGATTCAATTCCGCCGCAACCCGCGCCGCGCGATCATTCATCAATGCGCTTTCCGGCTCGAAAATAACGCGCATTTTTTTCTGCAGCGTGGGCGGAAGCGATTCCAACGCCGGATTAAATGCTGGACGTTTTCGCGCTGGATTTTTTTGATAATCGGCGTGATCCAACGCGTAATATTGCGCGTCGAAAAAAGTCTGACGCACCGTCGCGATGATTCCCATGAGCGATTCAGGATAGGCATTTTCTTTTCCGCCTTCGTTGTTGAAAGCGATGTGTTGAAACACGTCCGGTTTCAAAATCGCGCGAGTGGAATCGGGCTCGGCCAAGGCCACGAATGCGCTCGTGCCCCGAAAAATTCCCTGATCAGGAACGACATTGGCCGCGGTGAAACCGAGTTCCCGCATTTTTTCCAGCGCTTTGAGATCCGGCGCATAATTTTCTGCGACGCGCCGTTCCGGAGTGACCAAAGAAATCTCGTAGCCCGCGCCGGGCACGCCGAAAAATTTTCCGGTAGTTGAATCCGAATATTTTTTCAGCAGGGAACTGGTTGAGCCAATCGAACCGAGAGTCAAATAGGGATCAATGAAACCAGCGTAAATCGTGGTTCCTTTCATTTCCCAAATGCGGGCGTCGGCCGGGATGGAGATTTCTTTTCCGACTTTTTCAATGAGTCCATCACGAATTAAAATAGTGGCGGACTCAAGAACCTCGTCCGGCTTGATAAAAACTTTCGCGCCAGTCAGCGCGTGAACGCCGAGCGGCCGCGGACGAAAACCGGGAGATAAGATTTCGGCGCGAACGATTTGGAAAAAAAATAGAATCAGAACCAGGACGGGACCTTTTTTAAAAATAGCCATTGCTTGTTTAAAGTCTGCAAAAATCCCGATAAACACAAGCCGGAGAATTTTGGCCTGAACGAAGATTTGTTTTTTCCTTTTTTCGTGGGAAAAAAAATGTTAAGAAAACGGGTTGAATGAATTTTTTGTCTTCAGAAATGGAAATACCCGCCGCGCCGCCTGGCGTTAAATTATTCACCCTGGAAAACGGCTTGACGATTATTGTGGGCGAAGATCGCAGCGCGCCGGTTGTTTCCGCGCAAGCGTGGTGCAAAACAGGCAGCATTGACGAGGGTGCATGGCTCGGCGCGGGACTGTCGCATGTTTTGGAGCACATGCTTTTTAAAGGAACCACGACGCGCGGCGCGGGGCGCATTGATCAGGAAGTTCAGGACGCGGGTGGTGAAATGAACGCTTACACTTCGTTCGATCGAACCGTTTATTGGATTAATGCGCCCAACACCGGCGCGAAAGTGGCGATTGATATTCTTTGCGACATCATGCAAAACGCGACGTTGCCCGCTGACGAATTGGGCAAGGAACTTGATGTAATCCGTCGCGAAATGGATATGACTCACGATGATCCTAATAATCGCGCCAGTCGTCGTCTTTTTGAAACGGCTTACACAAAAAGTCCGTATCGCTTCACGGTGATTGGTTATCCTGATATTTTCAACGATCTGCAAGCGCGCGACATCGTTAGTTATTATCGGGAAAAATATATTCCGAATAATATTTTTTTCGTGGTGGTCGGAAATATTGAAGTTGAAGAAGTCGTGGCGCAAATCCGCGAAGCATTTTCAAAAACCAAAGCTAAAGCAATTCCGCCCGCTGTTTTGCCGCAGGAACCGAAACAAACTGCTCCGCGCGAACTCATTGAAGAATCGCCGATTGAACTCGGCCATTTCCATTTTAGCTGGCACATCCCCGACCTGCGCCATGCCGATATTCCTGCGCTGGATGTGCTGGCCAATTTATTGGGGAGAGGCCGCAGTTCACGGCTTTTCCAGGAAATTCGCGAGAAAAAAGGTCTGGTCAATTCTGTGGATGCCTGGACTTACAATCCGGGAGATCCGGGCCTTTTTGGAATGAGCGCGGTAGCCGATGCCAAAGAATTTTTGCCCGCGCGTACGGCGATGCTCGCGGAAATCGAACGCATCAAAAGCGAACTGATTCCGCCCCAGGAAATTGCGAAAGTGGTCAAACAATTTATCGCGGGCACGCTGGCCACCCGCAAAACGATGCAAGTCCAGGCCCATGATCTCGGAAATAATTGGCTGGCGGCGGATGATTTGAATTTTTCAGAACGTTATCTGGCGGCCGCCAAACGCGTCACTGCGGCCGACCTCCAACGTGTCGCTCGCCACTATTTAACTTCGGAAAACCGAACGCTCTACGCGCTTTTGCCCAACGGCGCTTCCCCCAAGCAAAAAGAGACCATCGAAAGCGCCGCCGAAAATCCCATTCAGAAATTTGAATTCGCCAATGGGCTTCGCCTGTTGGTCAAAGAAGACCATCGTTTGCCATTTGTGGATTTTCGCGCGGTTTTTCGTGGCGGGGTTTTGGCGGAAAATATTGAAAATAACGGGCTGACACAATTGACGGCTAAAATGCTTTTGAAAGGAACCACGCGGCGGAACGGGGAACAAATCGCCACGGAAATTGAATCGCTCGGCGGCAGCATCGCCAGCTTTGGCGGCAATAATAGTTTTGGTGTGAGCGTCGAAGTTTTAAATGATGATTTTGAAATCGGCCTGAATATTTTGTCCGACGTTTTGCTTAATCCAAATTTTCCTTCTGATGCTTTTATCCAGGAAAAGCAATTTCAAATTGAATCCATCCAGGCGGAGCGCGACCAGATTTTGCAGAGCGGCGGGAAGGCCTTGCGGCGCGCGCTTTTTGGCGAAACGGGTTACGGCCTGGACGCCAATGGCAGCGAAGAAAGCGTGCCGAAAATTCAAATCGCCGATGTAAAAGAATTTCATAATAAACTGGCCGCGCCGAATAATTGTGTTCTGGCCATCTTTGGTGATGTGAAAACGGAAGAAGTTAAAAGCGCGGTGGAAAAACTTTTTGGTGGTTGGAAGCGCGGTTCTGAAGTTTCCAACTTAAAACTCCAAACTCAAAATTCAAAACTCAACGCGCCCATACGCGTCACGGAAATTCGCGATAAAAAACAGGCCGCGTTGCTCATCGGTTTTTCGGGCGTTTCTATTTACGATCAGGAACGGTACGCGCTGGAACTTTTGCAACAGACGTGCAGCGATTTGGGTTCGCGTTTATTTTTGTGCATTCGCGAAAAGCTCGGTTTGGCTTACTACGTCGGCGCGCAAAATTTTCAAGGACTGACTCCCGGTTTTTTTGCATTTTACGCTGGAACCACGCCGGAAAAAGTTGATCTGGTTGAAAAAGAAATTTTGCGCGAAGCGGAATCATTGCGGCGCGAAGGTTTGAGCGAAGAAGAGTTAAAACGCGCCAAAGCAAAAATTATCGGCCAGAAAAAAATTGCCCAGCAGGACTTGGGCGGTCGCGCCACTGTGGCGGCGCTCGATGAGCTTTACGGTTTGGGTTACGATTTTAGCGATAGCGAAGATAAAAAAATTGAATCCGTCACCGCAGAAGAAATAAAAAGCGCGGCCCAAAAGTATTTAAGCACTGACGCTTTTGTCGTCGCGGTGGTTAAGCCGGAATAATTATTTTTCGGGAGTTAGTTTGTCTTCTTTGCGCGGCCAGCCCATAATATCGCGTTCGTGTTCCAATTTGATTTCCTTCGGCCACGTATAATGACACGCTTCGCAATAAAACTCTTTATCGAGCAGTTTAGTTGTGCAGAAAATTTCAATCAAAATCGGCGTGATGAATTTGCGCGTGAATTGCGGATACTCCACCTGGGGCGAACCGCATTGCGGGCAGCGAACCGCGTCGTGCAACGCATCTTCGGTATGATCCAATCCTTCCAAAACGGCTTTGGCTTTTTCAAAATCCTTTTCTTCCACGCGAATTTTTTTATCGGCCAACGGCTTGGACATAAACCAAAATTTCTGCCACTTGGATTCATCATAAACTTCCGCGTGAATCCCGGCTTCTTCGAGGCGCTGGCGCAGAACTTCGGCTTTGTCCATTTCGTTAAAACTGGCGACATTCATTTTGCTCATGCAAATAATTTAATTCAGACCGTTTCAAACTCAAGACGCAACTCCTGAAAGTTTAATGGAAAAATTCTTGATGCGCCGCGCGCCGCGATTTAATTTTCAAATGAATTTGCCAGGACCCATGGAATGCGGACTTACGAACCCCGCCAGGGCAGGAATGCAGCAACGGCAGTTTGCTCTGCATCCGCCGTGGTCATCCTGGCATTTTTTTGATTTACGATTTACGATTCACGATTCACGATTCACGTAATTTCCCATGTCTTATCAAGTCATAGCGCGAAAATATCGTCCGCAAAAATTCGCCGATGTCGTCGGGCAGGAGCACGTGACGCAAACACTTTCCAATGCGATTGCGGCCGGTCGCATTGCCCATGCTTATTTATTTGTGGGGCCGCGCGGCACCGGCAAAACGACCATCGCCCGAATTTTTGCCAAGTGTTTAAATTGCACGGGCGGCCCGAAAGTGGATTTTCCCGAGGACGATCCGCGCGCTCAGGAAATTACCGAGGGCCGTTCGCTCGATGTTTTGGAAATTGACGGCGCGAGCAACAATGGCGTGGAGCAAGTGCGCGAACTGCGCGAGACCTGCAAGTATGCTCCCGCTTCCGCTAAATTTAAAATCTACATCATTGATGAAGTTCACATGCTTTCAACCGCAGCATTCAACGCGCTTTTGAAAACACTCGAAGAGCCGCCCGCGCATGTGAAATTCATGTTCGCCACGACCGAGCCGGAAAAAGTTTTGCCCACCATTCTTTCGCGATGTCAGCGTTTTGATTTGCGAAGAATTCCGGCTGCGTTAATTGTCGAACACCTGGCGCACATTGCCAAATTGGAAAATGTCAAAATTGATGAAGCCGCGCTGCATGCCATTGCCCGCGGCGCGGATGGCGGAATGCGCGACGCCGAATCCACTTTGGATCAACTCATCAGTTTTTGCGGCGGGGAAATTATGGAAGCCGACGTGCTTTCGATGTTTGGTCTCGCGGCGCAGAGTCAAATTCTCGCTCTGGCTCAAGCGATAATCAGCGGCGAAATTGAAACGACTCTGCGCCAATTAAATGAGCTGGCCAAAAACGGAAAAGATTTAGGACGCCTTCTTTCCGATTTATTAAATTATTTTCGCAACCTGCTTATTTACCAGGTTTCGCGGGGCGATCGGAAAGTTTTGGAAGTTTCCGAAGCCGAAGCCGCTGCTTTAAAAGAACATTCATCCGCTCTCAGCGCCGAAACTTTGACGCGCATCATGGAACTTTTGACGGAGGGTGAAAGGCGTTTGCGCGAGGCGGCCTCTAAAAAAATTCTAATTGAAGTGACATTGCTCAAAGCAATCCAGGCGCGCCAGGCCGTCAGCATTGATGCCGTTCTGAAACAGCTCCAGGAATTGCGTTCGGAAAACATCGCGAATTTTTCCGCGCCCAAACACACCACGGAAAATATTCCCGTCCACCGAACCATTGCTCCCACCACCATAGCGGCGTCCATATCGCAAAACGTTACTGCCGATGCGCCCGTTTCGGAAATTCCCTCGGCAGATTTAGAAACATTGTGGCGGCAATTGCTCGATTCAGTCGGGCGGGCCAGCGCATTTATGCGG
>JALYXC010000453.1 GCA_030947315.1 Verrucomicrobiota bacterium
GCCAGCACTTGCAGTTACAAAGATTTTTACGGAACAGATTTAATTATTTTGTTCGGCGCCAATCCCGCCAATGACCAACCAGTCACGACAAAATATTTTCACGAAGCAAAAAAACTCGGCACAAAAATCGTGATGGTGAATCCATATCGCGAGCCGGGCATGGAACGCTATTGGGTTCCATCCAGCGCCAGCAGCGCCGTTTTCGGGACAGACATCATGGATTATTGGTTTCCGGTTTCGCAGGGCGGCGACATCGCGTTCATCTATGGAGTTTTGAAGGTTCTCATCAAGAATAATTGGTATGACAAAAATTTTGTCGAAAATTTCACCGGCGATTTCGAAGAACTGAAACTCAAAATTCAAAATTTAGAATTCAAAACTCTGGAACAGCAATCCGGTTTGTCGCGCGATTCGATGCAGGAATTTGCGGAATTAATTCGCGACGCAAAAAACGCGGTTATCATCTGGAGCATGGGAATTACGCAACATTCCTACGGCGGCAATGCTGTTTCCATGGTTTTAAATCTTGGTTTGATGAAAGGTTGGGTCGGGCGCGACAAATGCGGATTGATGCCGATTCGCGGCCATTCCAGCGTGCAAGGCGGCGCGGAAATGGGCGCCTATTCGACGGCGTTTCCCGGGGTGAAACCGATCAACGCGGACAACGCGAAAAAACTTTCTGAACAATATAATTTTCCCGTTCCCGATTGGCCGGGAATGCCCGCGACGGAAATGGTCGAAGCCGGTGCGCGCGGCGAAATGGATTTGCTTTATTGTCTCGGCGGAAATTTTCTTCGCACCTTGCCTGACCCGAAATATGTCGCCGCCGCGATGTCGAATGTTCCGATGCGCGTGCATCAGGATATTATTTTGACCGATCAAATGTTCATCGAAGCCCGAGAAGAAGTTATTTTACTGCCCGCGAAAACCCGTTACGAACAGGACGACGGCGGCATCGAAACGACCACGGAACGTCGCGTTGCCTTCAGTCCTGAAATCCCGAGACAAGTCGGCGAAGCCAAAGCCGAGTGGAAAATTTTGCGTGAACTTGCCGCGATTGTTTCTCCCGAACGCGCTCATTTATTAAAATGCGAAACGGGAAATGCAATGCGCGAAGAAATTGTGAAAATTGTTCCGTTCTACGATGGCATTCAGAATTTAAAAACGACCGGCGACGCGATTCAATACGGCGGGGCGCATCTTTGCGCGGATTGGAAATTTCCGACCAGCGATGGCAAAGCGCATTTCAAAACTGTTCCTCTGCCCAATCTGGACAAGCCAAAAGATTCTTTTGAAATCAGCAGTCGGCGCGGAAAACAATTTAACACGCTGATCTACGCCGAAGTTGATCCGCTCACCGGCGCGGCGCGCGACGCCATTTTTATGAACCCGGAAGACGCTTCAAAACTTCATCTCGCAAATTCTGATCGAGTCGCGCTCGTCAACGAGTTTGGCCGCATGGAAGGACGCATTTTTTTTGCGCCGATTGCGCCTGGAAATCTGCAAGTGCATTGGCCAGAAGGAAACGCGATTATTCGACGTGGTATTTACGATTCAGTCGGCGGTGTGCCGGATTATAATGCTCAAGCAAAAGTTGAAAAAATTTAGAAATCAAAATTATTAGTTGAATAGGCCATGAGGTTTCTTGCCAATCAAATCAACGAAAGATAAAGTTAAGCCATGACAATCGCTCTTGCCAAAGACGTTGAAGAATTCCTCCAAACTCAGGTGCGTTCCGGGGTTTGCTCTGACGTCAGTGAATTGGTCAACGACGTAATGCGTTCTCTTCGCGAGCAACAGCACAAGCCTTTTGATGTCACACCGGAACTTGAGGCGTGGCTGTTGGGAGCAGCCGACAACCCCACCACGCCTTTGACAAAAGCTGACTTCGATGGCCTCCGCGAACGTGTCCGAACTCGCGTGAAATCTTCCAACCCATGACCGTTCGCAAGTCCGCAGATTTTATCTCGGACGTCGAGCAACAATTTGAATGGTATGTGGTCAACGCAAATTGGGAAGTTGAGGAACGTTACCTCGACGCGATTGAAGTTACCTGCCAGTTACTCGGTCAACATCCCTTGCTTGGCCCAAACACTGGGCTAACTCATCCTCGGCTTTGCAAATGGCGGTTCATCGTCGTCTTCCGTCCATTTCAAAAACACGTTCTATTTTATGAGGTGAACAACGGCGCGGTTGCACTGCGC
>JALYXC010000479.1 GCA_030947315.1 Verrucomicrobiota bacterium
GAAAATATTGAAACCTAAATCGGTTAATTCGCGGAAAAGCCATTGGCGCGTCTTGATAATCCTGCGGAAATTTTCGCGATAATATTTTAAATTATCCAGCGTGGCTTTAGCGGCGATTTGTCCGAGGCCGTTGACATTGTAACTATCGCGAATTTTATCGAGCGCGGCGATGAGTTCGGGATGGGCCACAAAATAACCAACACGCTGAAAACAGAGCGAATAGGCTTTGGAAAATGTGCGGGAAACAATGACGTGCGGAAATTTCAGCGCAAGCGAAAGAGCATTTTCATGGGCGAAATCCACGTATGCTTCATCAAGAATAATCACGCCGCGTTGAGCGCGGCAAAGCTCTTTTAATTCTTTCGTGGAATATCCGCGACCACTCGGCGCGTTGGGAGTGGTGACAAAAGTGAGAGCCGCGTTAAAATCCCATTTTTTTTGTTTCTGCAATGCACCAATCGCGGGCAACGAAAAATCTTTTTCGAGTGGAACCGGATTTTTGTGCGCGCCATGAATATCAGCTAAAACAGAATAAAGCGAATAGCTCGGCGTGAAATATTGGACCGTAGCGTTCGGCAATTTTGAATTTTGAATTTTGAATTTTAAATTCGGTTCCACGAATCCGCGCACGGCCAATGCCAGCAATTCATCCGAACCATTCCCGGCAATAATATTTTCTAGCCGACAATGATGTAGCTTCGCTAATTTTTCACGCAACGTTTGCGCAGTGGGATTTGGGTAAAGCCGCAATCGTCCGTCCACCGCCGCTTTAATAGCCTTCAAAACTTTCGGCGAAGGTGGATACGGATTTTCGTTCGTGTTGAGTTTGATCAGGCCTTTAATCTTCGGCTGCTCGCCGGGAACGTAGGCATGCAATTCGCGCACGAGCGGACGAACGAGTGCTGTAGATTTCGAAACCATAATAAAAATTAGGGCCAATCATCGCCGCGTTGAAAGTGAGTTAACTTTACTGCACGAAATTCCGCAATAAAATCCTTGTTCACGCAGGCTGGAATTCTTTGCGATGTGCAAGTTCCTCCAACACTCCGCGCACTGATTCTTCCGTGAGACTGGGATAGGCATCCACGATTTCCAACACCGACATGCCAGCAGCGAGCGATTCCAAAATGAGCGCAACAGAAATACGAGTGCCGCGAACACGCGGGCTACCGCCTAAATGCTCTGGGTCAGCGACAATCCAGTTATTCATGAAAATCAAATTAACAACTTTAAAGCGCTTCTCAAGTCAGGAAACTTAATCGCCGTTTTCGGCAGCAAAAAATTCTGCGGTTTTTAAAAGAAAATCTGGTTTTAATGAAGACGCCAAATTATGTTTGCGAACAACCTCCAATTTTTCAGTCAGTTTTCCAAAACCAATGAAGCCGCAAATTTCTGCCAGTGGCTTTTCTCTCAAAGAAAAAGTTGGACGTAAAATTTCTTGCTTTACCTTTTCACGGCGGTCATCGGGCGCAACAAGAAAAAGATTGATTTCAAGATTCGGCTGCAAAGCCAGCAGGTCGCTCATACGCAGCAAACCAGAATAAACGCTCGTCGTGCATTCCACTTCAAAAGCCGAAGCTATTGAATTCCCTTTGAGCCAAAGAACATCAATTAATTCAATTGTGCGATTTGTCGCTTCATTGAATTGAGTAGGCAATTCGTCAATTACTTGCGGACGCGATCCTAGTACTTTTCCATCCCAACTTCTCGAGCGATCATTACGTGCAACCCAAATTTCGAAACCCATTTCCGCACCGAGAGTCATCAGTTGATATTGGATTTCAGTGTGTCGTGTGGTTGCAGTTTTCGCCTCGGATTTGCTTAATAATTCTGGCTGGTCAAGACTTTCAGGTTCTTCCGATTCTGGAACAGTTACAATAGTAGGAATTGTCTGCTTTCCTTTTTTGCGTTCTGCATTGAAGAATGGTTTTCGAGCGAGCTTTTTTGCATCTACAGGCCGAGAAACCGGGGACTTTTCAGAGTAAGCGAAGAATAAAATCACCATTTTCTTTTTCCTTAAAGATTGCTGGGCTCCCGCGAACAAACCCTTTGAATTTTCCACTGTCAGCTTTGGTCTGATAAAATTGAACTTTTCCTTCAAGCTGACTCATCGGGATTCCATTTGTCGGCGAAAGCATCAGCAGCGGTTTTACTTTTAAACGAGATGGAAATTCAGCATCCTTCCAGATTGGTGTTTTGTCATCGGTCTGCCCAATTACCTCAAGTGCACCAACCCAACGCATGACGCCTGTCAAATAGCAGAGAAGAATGTCTCCCCGTTGAATTTTCTGAACGGTTTTTCGCATCCGGTAACTGAAACCAGAAACAGACGCTCCCGATTTCTGAAATTCGTTCCAAGTAGTTCCTGTAAACAAGTCGAGCCAATAATTCATCACACAAAGCTAGCCGTTTTTAATTTCATCGCAAAGTGAATCTAGAAGCATTGGTGCCTCTTAAAAGGTTAATTTCTAATCTCAGCACTTTTCCCGTGCGCATCCAAGCCTTCGACTTCGGCGAATTTTTTTACGGCAGACAGCGATTTTTTCAGCGCAACTAAATTGTATTCCACAAGGCTGGTGCGGCGTTGAAATTGATCCACAGTCAAGCCGGCGAAAGAATTTCCTGCGCCGCCCGTTGGCAAAGTATGACTGGGGCCGGCCACGTAATCGCCTAGAACCGTGGGCGAAAAGGAGCCAAGAAAAATCGCCCCGGCAGTAACAATTTTTTGCGCGATTTTCACGGGAGTGCGTGTCATGATTTCGCAATGTTCCGGCGCAAGGCGGTTCGTCAGAATAATTCCCTCCTCCAAATTTTTCACCTGAATCAGCCAGCCATTACTGGCGAGCGCTTCCAAAATAAATTCCTGTCGCGAGAGGTTTGGCAACTGGCGATTTATTTCGCGCTGCGTTTTTTCCAAAATGATTTTTGAATCAGTAATCAGCCAGATCCGTTCGTGTCCAGAACCATGTTCGACTTGGGCGAGCAAATCGGCGGCAATAAATTTGGGGTTCGCAGAATCGTCCGCCAATACCAGCAGCTCGCTCGGCCCGGGTAATAAATCTATGGCTACATGGCCGAACAAAAGTCTTTTCGCCGTCACGACATAAGCGTTGCCCGGCCCAAAAATTTTTTGCGCGGGGCGGATGGTGGCTGTTCCCAAAGCCATCGCGGCAATGGCTTGCGCTCCCCCGATCCGATAAATTTCCGTCGCGCCCGCTGTGCGAATGGCATAGAGCAACGCGGGATTAATTTCGCCCTTTTTTCCGCAGGGCGTGCAGACGACAATCTCTTTGCAGCCAGCGACGCGCGCCAAGGTGATCGTCATCAGAGCCGTCGAAACCAGCGGCGCCGTTCCCCCAGGAATATAAATTCCAACCCGTTTAAACGGATCAAATTTTTCGCCCACTTTTCCGCCTTGGGCATTTTTCATCATCCAGTTTTTTCGCAATCCGCGGCGACTGAATGCTTCGATATTTTTTTCGGCGAGCGCGACCGCTTTTCGCAACGCTTCGTCGGCTTGCAACGACGCGGTTAAAAATTCGGCTTGCGTGACGGCGAATTGTTCGGCAATTAATTTTGCGCCATCGAAACGTTCGGTCAGTTCGATCAACGCTTCGTCGCCTTTGAGGGAAACCGATTCGATAATGGCGCGGGTCCGTTCTTCGATGGCTTTGTCAAATAGACTGGAACTGGCCACAAGCTTCCGCACCTGTTCAGCGAAGTTGCGGTCAGTATGCCGAATGATTTTCATGCACCAAAAGTTTTCAGGGGGAAGTTCAAAGTTCAAGATAATTCACCGCGAACACTCATCCCATCGATTGGTTAAGGTTAAAAGTTAGGATCAATTAGTTTAAGTGGAATCCGGATGGCGCGAGGTCGGTAGTGATCCGGGTTCATTCGAGACTTCACGCACATAGGAAGACAAGGTTCATAACCATTAATGGAATAGGTGACTAGTAGCTCATTCTTCGCGCTAATAAATTCCGGGTGGCCGACTGGCATATAAAAAAAAGGATGGTATCCTTCCACAGTATCATCCACGGTGAAAACCTTTTGGCGCGGTGAGAATGGCCCGTTTGAGCTACTACTCGTAGAGAGATAAATTTCCTTGCCTTGATCGCAGCGAGTGCTGAGTTCCGAGCTAATCAAGACGAACTTACTTTTTACTTTACAAACGCTCAGAGAAGGAGCGGCGCCTTGACCAATACGGGACGCTTTTGGTACATTCGTATTCCAGCTTAGGCCATCCCAATAAGCCCAGCTACTTTCTGGCTGGGAAGTTCGAAAACGCGCGACGTAAACGCTGCTTTGGGTGCCATTTAACTTGCTGCCAAAGGCGAGAGTGTAGCTGCTCGTATCTTTAACGAAACCGCAGCCGAAATCAATTCCGTTGAACTCAGGTAGCGGAAGATATTCGACAATCTTTATTTCCGGGAATTTTATTTTTCCGAAGTAATGCCCAACTACTTCAAATCCAAAATTGCCGCTGCCCGAACGGCGCAAAGAAGTAAGGTAGACGTAAACGCTGTTGCCGTCCTGGAATCCTGATACCGGCCAGAACCAGAGAGAATGATCGGTTGGATGTTTGAAGAACGATTTCCCGTGGGGTTCATCGCTGATGAGTGTGCGTGAAAATTGCAGACTATTCATATTCTGCAACAAGGCGGCGTTCCGCACTTGGAAAAGACATGCGATGGTTCCCGTTGCAGAGTCGAGATCATCAATATGGCTGTCGCCGAAAAGCCAGAGCACTCTTCCATCCGACAAAGGAATGGAAGTGGCGCCATCGCCGGCCACCCAGCCAGAAGTGCGCCGAAAAAGTTCCGTGAACTTTTTATCTTTATAAGCTGCTTCTGGTGTGGGCAGATTTTCTGAATAATTTTTTCCGCAAGTAACAACAACTAAAAGCGCCATCC
>JALYXC010000514.1 GCA_030947315.1 Verrucomicrobiota bacterium
CTGAGCAACAACGAGCCTTTTTCCATTTCGACAAACGAATTGGAAAGCTCCACATCGGCCGTTTTACCGGAACGAAAAGTTACGTGCCGCTCCAGTTGCGTTTCAATTTTTCTTTCCGCAAAACGTTCCCGATATTTTTCCATCATTTCGCGCCCATCTTCGCTTTCGGAATAAGTGACCGTAAAAGGGTGTTCTTCCAGTTCTTCTTTTTTCATGCCGACAATTTTGCAAAAGGCCGGATTGACCGCTTTGATGGTGCCCAAATCGTCGGTCAATCGCATTCCGTCAAAGGCTTTTTCCCAGATGGAACGAAAACGCATTTCAGAAAAGCGCAGCGTTTCCTCGGCATGTTTGCGCTGGGTGATGTCTTCCACCAGTCCCTCGTAATACAATAATTTTCCATTGGCATCGCGGACGGCGCGGGCATTTTCAGAAATCCAAATCACGCTCCCGTCTTTGCGATGAATTTCTGATTCAAAGTCAGCGACGAATCCCTGTTCCTGCATGAGCTGGACAAATTCGGCGCGGCGATTTGGATTCACGTAAAGTCGGCGCTCAATGTCGGTGACATCAGAAATTAATTCCTGCGGAGAACTGTAACCGTAAATGCGAACCAGGGCTGGATTAGCGCTCAAATAATGGCCGTCAGCGGTGGTTTGAAAAATTCCTTCCACGGCATTTTCGAAAATGCTGCGATATTTTTCCTCAGCTTTGGAGAGAGCTGTTTTGGCTTGAGTTCGTTCAATGGCGTAAATAATCGCGCGAATAAGAATCTGGCTGTCGCTTTTTCCTTTCACCAGATAATCCTGCGCGCCCGCATGAACCGCTTGCAGCGCGATGGTTTCATCATCCAATCCGCTCAACACAATAATCGGAATTTCCGGCGCTTCCCGTTGTGTTTTGTAAAAAGTTTCCAGCCCCGCACTGTCCGGCAAAGAAAGATTCATCAGCACGATATCAACAGTTCCTTGGCGCAATCGAGAAAAGGTCTGGGCAAGTGTCCGGGCATTTTCCAATTCAAAATGCGCCACAGTTGCTTTTTCCAGCATTCCGCGCAGAAACAAAACGTCATCCTCGTTATCCTCCACCAGCAAAACTCTAATTTTCTTTTGTTCCATGAAGCGGTTTAAACTAGGTCGTGGCGCAAAGAATACGGAGAAATAAATCGAAACGAAGTCTGTTTATCGGAAAAAAATTATTCGTTTTCCCTCAACATTGTTGGGTTTCATTCAAGCGGCTTTGCGCGTTTTGCGCGGCAGCATTTCAATGCGCACAATGTGTTCGTAAGGAAAAAAATTCAATTCGCCAGGCGAACCATCGGGGAGTTCTTCAGCAACAACAACCAGGTTTCCGCCCGTAAAAATAAAATCCAAGTGTGGAACGAGCAGAGATTTTCCATCAGCAAGATGCAACTTAAAAGTCTGAAACGGAACGTGATGCATCAACTCTCGGATGTCTTTTGTTGTCACCATCATTTTAAAAGATAATTGAAAAATAAATTTACGCTACCGCCGTCAAGCGCGCCGTTTTTTCCGAGGCAAATTGCGCTTTAATCTGAGCCACCGTTCGGGCCGCGGTAAGGCCATGTTTTTCGCGCAGATAATCCACGCTGGAGGCGTGTTCGATAAATTGGTCCGGCCAGCCGATGCGCAATACGGGCGTCGCAATTCTTTTCTCATTCAACAATTCCAAAACGCTGCTGCCATATCCACCTGAAATGACATGATCTTCCAAAGTCACAATGAGATCGGACGCGCGGCTGAAAAATTCCGTGGTTCCCGCGTCGAGCGGTTTGATAAAACGTGGATTGATAATCGCGCAATCAAACCCTTCGGCGGCCAGATCGTCCGCCGCTTTTTGCGCGATGGATTGCATGTTGCCCAGCGCAAAAAAAGCAATTTTAGGTCCTTTATTTTGGGAAAAATTTTCCGCGATTTCCGCTTTGCCGATTTCCAATAGCGCCGGTTGTTCCTTGACGGAAACTCCTTCGCCCGCGCCGCGCGGATAACGAATAAACACCGGCAATTTTTGATGCGTGGCGGTGAACATCATGTCGGCCAATTCATCTTCATTTTTCGGCGCCATCGAAATAATGTCCGGCACGCAGCGCAGATACGCGATGTCAAATAAACCGTGATGAGTCGGGCCGTCATTGGCGGAAAGCCCGGCGCGATCCATGCAAAAAATCACCGGCAATTTTTGCAACGCAACATCGTGAATAATGCAATCGTAAGCGCGTTGCAAAAACGTGGAATAAATCGCAACCACAGGACGGAATCCCATCGTCGCCATTCCCGCCGCAAATAAAACGGCGTGTTCTTCCGCAATGCCCACATCGTAATAACGGTGCGGCATCGCTTTCTCCAATGCTTTCAAACCGGTGCCGCTCGGCATGGCCGCAGTAATGCCCACAATTGAATTATCTTTTTGACACAGTTTCACCATCGTCTCACCGAAAACATCCTGATAATTTGGCGGCGCGCCTTTTTTTGCGGCGGGAGTTTCGCCGGTTAATACGTTGTAAGGCCCGAGACCGTGAAATTTTTCGGGATGATTGATGGCGACGTCGTAGCCCTTTCCTTTTTTGGTCAGAACGTGCAGCACGATCGGCACATCGCAATTTTTTGCGTATTCCAATGCCTTGATCATCAGCGGCAGATTGTGTCCATCCAACGGGCCCAAATAGCGCAAACCCATTTCTTCAAAAATTAAACTGCTCCCATAACCGCCGCGCCCGTCGGAAAGTTGGTTTTCAGGATTTTGTTGCAACGCCACTTCGGTCACTGCGCCTTTGATGGCTTCCTCCGCTTTGTGGCCCAGCTTTAAAGCCAGCGCGCCCTTGGGCATTTTTTTGACCCACCGTTCCAAATCTTTTTGCAATTGGTTGTAACGCGGGTTGGTGATGAGCTTGTTTAAATAATTGGCGATGGCGCCGACGTTTTTGGCAATGCTCCATTCGTTGTCATTTAAAATACCGATAAATTTTTTCGTCGTGTGCGCAATATTATTCAGCGCTTCAAAAGAAATTCCATTGGTCAACGCGGCGTCGCCAAAAATACAAACCACATTTTCATTGGTTCCTTTTTGATCGCGCGCGGCGGCCATCCCCAAGGCGGCTGACAACGCTGTGCCCGCGTGACCCGCTCCGTAACAATCATGCTCGCTTTCGGTCCGCAGCGAAAAACCATTCAGCCCGTCCGTCGTGCGAATCGTGTGAAAACGATTTTTTCGGCCAGTCAGCAATTTGTGCACGTAACTTTGATGACTCACGTCCCAGACAAATTTGTCATCCGGCGTGGAAAAAATATAATGCAACGCAATGGTCAATTCGACCACGCCCAGATTGGGGCCGAGATGCCCTCCATTTTTGCTCAGCTTGGTGATGAGTTCCTGGCGAATGTCTTCGGCGAGCTGATGCAGTTGCGGTATCGTCAATTTTTTGACATGCGAAGGATGATCCACCATTTCAAGATATCGGCTCATATTTTTTAAGTGTTTAAAGAATGAAGAATTTGCTTTAACGAAAATACCATTAATCGCCCGTCGTCATTTTTTCCACTGGTTTGAGAATTATTTCGCCGGAAGACTTTTTTTCCAATTGTTGAATTTTCAATTCTGCGTCAGCCAGTTTTGTCTGGCAAACCTGCGCCAATTTTGTTCCTTCTTCCACGCGCGCCAGCAATGTTTCCAAAGGCAAATCCTGCGATTCCATAGCTTCAACAATCGCTTCGAGTTTTTTCAACGCTTCTTCAAATGGCAAATCCTGGCTCGCGACATCAACGGCCCCCGCGCCTTTGGCAGCTTTCGACATGACGTAAATTTAGAGGAATTGAGCCGCATCGTCCAGCGCGCGTTTGCATTGCCAGTTGCCATCGTTAGGTTGAGAGGATATTACCCGGAGAACTCCGCGCCGGCTAAAGCCTGCGACGACCGAGAACAAATGCGCCGGGCAATAATTCCTTCACGCTAAATTTTTTTATCTGGCTCGGATAATCGCTGTCACAAACAAAAATGGCTGCCTTGGGCGCATATTCAGAAAGCAATTGCCGACATGCGCCGCACGGCATCGCTCCGCCGTCAATGCGCGCGACAATCGCCATTGCCAGGAATTTTTTTTTCCCGGAAGTCAGCGCGGTGAAAAGCGCGACGCGTTCCGCGCAACAGGTCAAACCGTAACTGGCGCTTTCCACATTGGCGCCGGAAATTATTTCCCCTTTTTCTGTCAACAACGCTGCGCCAACTTTGAATTTGGAATACGGCGCGACGGCCATTTCACGGGCTTGCAG
>JALYXC010000537.1 GCA_030947315.1 Verrucomicrobiota bacterium
TTACCGATAGGACTTATAAAAGGCTGGCCATTATTGACACCGCCGCCGGCATTAAATCCGTGATTGGGATGTTGCAAATAACTCACGCCGAAATTGCGCCCGTTATCCAGTGACACTTCCATGATAATGGCTTCAATCAAAACCTGGGCCAGAACGACATCCATTTTGGCGATGATGCTTTTGATCATTTTCATATCGGCATCATTGGCGAAAATGAGAAGCGAATTGGTCCGTTCGTCAGGAATTATTTTTGCTTCGCCCAGAATTTGAAATTCCCCGGCCTGCGAAGCTTTCTGGACAATTCGTTGCAATTGGTTTTGAAAATTGCTGCGATTGCCGGTGGCGCCTGTGCCATAAGGCGATTGCGTCGGCTGCTGCTGTTGACCAGGAATACCTTGATTTTGGCCCTGCTGATAGCTGACTGGATTGCTCAATCCGCCAGTGCGCGGGCTTTTGCCAACGGCCGTGCCGGGACCGCTGGCGGTTAATTGGCCGAGCACTGAAGCAATATCTACCGCCAACGCATATTTAATTGCGATCAGTTCAGATTTAAATTCCAATGGCGTCACCACATCAATTTTTTTGATGACCTCCATCATGCGTTTCACATTTTCCGAATAATCGCGCAGAACTAAAGTCTGGCTGCTGGCAATTGGAATAATGCTGGCTGGAGTTTTGGCAAAATTTTGAATGGCTGTGATCGCTTCCTGCGCGGGAATATTTTGGAGCTGCACAATTTGCGTAACGTATTTTCCCGACTCCGGCAATTCATCCGCCGTCAGATTGGAAAAAGGCGCGCCTGCCTCGCGAGCCGTGGCCTCGGCGACAACTTTGGCAAACTTGGTTCCAATCGGAACGACTGTAATTCCATTCATGGCCATGGCGGTTTCCAGCGCTTGAATACTTTCGCCTTTGGTCAAAGGCGTTTTGGCGACCAATGTAATCATCGTCGTAATCGGCAAACTCGGTCCGCGTAAAATAGTGCGCCCCACTAAATCCGAATAAAAATCCAACACTTGCACTAGCGGCGCATTGTCAAAATGAATAAGAGGAATTATATCGGTTTTATTCGTGTCGAACGCGACTGTGTTAGTGAGAGGTGGTGTGGAAGGTAAAGCCGGTGGCGGAAGCGTCTCGGAAGGAATCGGCGTGGCGGCATTGGTGGCCGGATTGTTGGTGCGGCCGCGGATCGGAACATTTCGAAATGCGGGAGGTGTCGGATTTGCCAGTGGCACATTTGTGGAAAACGTATTAGTCGAAAGCGTGTTGGTGGAAAGCGGCCCCGGCGAAAGTGTATTAGTCAAAGGCGCATTGGTTAAAGGCGGAATGCGAGAGAACGCGTTCGTTAAAGGTGCAATGCTGCTCGGTCGTTTATCGGTGCGAATGACTTGACCATGAGCATTGGTGATCACGTCGTAACCCGGAATGTTTAACGAATCGCCTCTGATGGCGGCCGGACTGGTTGGCGCGAGAATGACGCCTGAAAAAATCAGGAATAGAAATGTATAAATAGTTTTCATAATAAGATTAGCTCGAGAAATTTTCATTAACAACCCGCCGCGGCGACAGAGCGAGGCCGCAAAAGTATTCCTTTTGAAAGGTCTAGAAATCATAACAATTTTAGTATTTTTTAATTTTATTTCCACTGTTCGTTTTGGGCGGCGCCGACGACAATTTGGGCGGCGCGATTGATTTGTTGGTGGATGGCGCTGCTTTGATTGGAGCCGTTGCGACCGGTTGGGCCGCTGCCATTTTTGCCACCGGTTTTTTCTGAAAGCTGGCGATCAAGGTCACGTTGCCCTGAAATTTTATGCGCGACGGATCGGGAAAAACGCTCAAATCGCGAACTCGAATCATGGAAGTGCCTGCGCTTAAATTAAAAAGAAAATCAATCAACTCCTTGTCGCCGGTATTTACGAAATTCATGTTGAGCGATTGTTCTTCAAAAAATTCGTTGGTGCGACCGGCTGCGGATTTCGGACCCGGATTGATGCCGCTCGGAATGAGGCCGCTTTCGCGCGCTTTATTCTCGACGGTGCGCCGCAGTTGGATCGCCATTTCTTCGGGCAAAACCTGCGCGCCCTGATCGGCCAATTTTTTCAAACGCGTTTCATATTGAGGAGATTGCGCAATTTCCTTTCGATACTTCGCCAAATTTTCCTTGGTTTTAACTTTTGCGGCGCGCGTGAGATTCCAGTCTTTAAAATGCGGCCAGACCAGCCAGATATTGAGCACAATAAAAACCACGACAAAAATGCCGACGACCAGGCGTTTTTCCTGCGGACGCAAATTGAAACGATCCAAGAAGCTCATCGTCTCTCCTCTTTTCCCAACCGACATGCGAAGCTCCACGAAACGGTGGGGACGCCGGCGGGATTGGCGCGCGGGGGCGACGAAGTGGGCGGATCGACTTTCAAATAATCTCCATTGACGATCACTTTTCCCATCGCTTCATTGTAATCGGTCAGTCGGCTGGAAAATTCCTGCGGCGCTTCTCCATAAAGCGTCAACG
>JALYXC010000561.1 GCA_030947315.1 Verrucomicrobiota bacterium
CGATGCTCATGCGAAAGCTGGTCCAGCGCTTTATCAATTCGCTCCCGCAATTCCACCCGTTCCAGCCCTTCCGTCGGATTCACCGTGACAACAGGCATTTGACGTTCCACGCCGCCCGATTCTTCATTCATCGCTTCAATGGATTCGGCGCGTTGCCGTTTGTTTTTTCGGATCTGGTCCAGACACAAATTAATCGTAATCCGCGTCATCCATGTGGCAAAACTGGAGTCGCCTTTGAACTGTTCCAATCGTTGCCAGCCTTTCACCCACGCTTCTTGAGAAAGATCAATCGCTTCTTCTTCATTGCGCATCATGCTGAAAGCGCGCGCATAAAGTTTATCGCGATGCCGTGCCACCAGTTCCTCAAAAGCCGGCATGTCGCCCGTTTTCGCCGCCTTCACAAGCGCCATATCGTCGAGCGCGGGATAATCTTGTTTCAACGGCATGGTTTTGGACGGAAACTTTTTGCGGCGTATTCAGTCACCCGCAAAATTACAATTTTCCTTTCGTGCTCGGTACTTGGCCGGCAATGCGCGGGTCTTTTTGACAGGCGAAATCCACCGCGCGCGCAAAGGCTTTGAACAAAACTTCCACGACGTGATGCGGCTCTTCGCCGTAAAGCAATTCCAAATGCAAATTGCAACGAGCTTCATTGGCAAAACCTTGAAAAAATTCCCGCGCCAATCCAAATCGAAAGGCCGATGACATATCCTGTTTTTTTTCGGCTTCGGAAATTTTTTTGTGCGACAATTTATCCAGATTTCGCCAAACCAAAAAGGGTCTTCCGCTGAAATCAATAACGCAACGCGCAAGACATTCGTCCATCGGAACAAAAGCTTCTCCCGTGAACGGATTATTCGGATCAAAACCGGTTCCATAGCGGCGAACTCCTTTTTTATCGCCCAATGCTTGTAGAAAAGCCTGACCAAGCGCGATGCCGCAGTCCTCAACGGTATGGTGTGCGTCCACTTCCAAATCGCCTTGGCAACTCAACTCCAAATCAATCGTCGCGTGTTTTGCGAAAAGCGCCAGCATGTGATCGAAAAAAGGAAGGCCCGTTTTGATTTTGGATTTTCCTGAACCGTCAACGTTCAGTCTTAATTGAATCTGTGTTTCTTTGGTCTCCCGTTTTATTTGCGCCTGACGATTCATGCGGCGGCATTAAACAGCTTTTTCCCAAAAAGCCAAAGGGGAATTCTTTAGAGGCAATGATATTGGTTTGTAGTCGTAACCTTTGCGTTTGCAAATCCACAAAATTATTTTTCGTAGGGCCAAACCTAGAATGGTTCGATAATGTTTTTGATTAAACGTGCAGAGCGGGCGATTCAATCCTCGAGCAGTTAAACCAATCAACGAATCAAGCAGTCCTAAGTGGTGTGAAAATCGCGCGCGGGAAAAAACAGCGAAGGCCTGCTGACAATCATCTTGCTGTGGCCAATAAAGAGAATATTTTCCCAGAAAGCGCAGCAATTTCATGATGCCTTGTCGATCGCGTTCGCCTTCAATTAATTCCATTCCCACCAAACCAGGCAATCCAATTTCCGCATTACCGAGAGATTCCAACCAATTAATGGCAGGCGGATACCCACGTAAAATATCCACCATGACATCCGTATCAAGCAGCATGGCGAAGCTCGGCTTTGCGCCTCAACTCGCGCGAGAATTTTTGAGAGTCTGAAAGTTTGCGTTTCGACCAAAGTCCAATCAGGTCAGATTTTAATAAATCAGCCGCGCGCAATTTTTTTTTCCCGCAAGAAATATTTTTTATTGATTCTTTTTCCCTGATTTTCACGATGAAAATTTATGTTCCTTTGGATTTTTTTCAAGACTATTGATTCAACGCGGCCAAAAATCTTTCGGCGTCAATGGCCGCGGCGCAACCAAGTCCAGCCGCCGTCACCGCCTGGCGATAAACATGGTCAGAGCAATCGCCTGCGACAAAAACGCCCGGCACGTTCGTCTCAGTTCCGCGTTTCGGAATAATGTAGCCATTTTCATTCATATCAATCCCGCCTTTGAAAAGTTGCGTGTTGGGAACGTGCCCAATAGCGATGAAAACTCCGGCACAGTTGAGAGTCTTTTCTTCATTGGTTTTTACATTTTTCAATCGCACTCCCGTCACTTTGTCCTGGGCCACATCGAAAATTTCTGTCACTTCCGAATCCCAAACCGGTTTTATTTTCGGATGTTGCAAAGTGCGTTCGGCCATGATTTTTGAAGCGCGCAACTTGTCGCGGCGATGCACCAAAAAAATTTCGGAAGCAAAACGTGTGAGATAAGTCGCTTCTTCACACGCGGAATCGCCGCCGCCGACGACGACCAGCGGCTGGTTGCGAAACATCGGCCAGGCGCCGTCGCACGTCGCGCAATAAG
>JALYXC010000572.1 GCA_030947315.1 Verrucomicrobiota bacterium
TGCTAACGGTTCGTTGTTTTTTCGTTTGTCGGCTCATAGTAAAGCGTTACTGCACCACCACTAAAGGTTTTAGTCTTTATGAGTTTAAGATTAGTTCTGTCGTTTATATTTTCAAATAATGGCAAACCGCTTCCTACAACAACAGGGTGAACACAAAGTTGGTATTCATCAATCAAATTAAGTTTCATTAGCTGTATAATTAAACTCCGACTGCCAACTAAAATGTCTCTACCTGGTTGTTGCTTGAGTTCTAAAACTTCTTCTTCGATGGCCCGGTTTGCTAACTTTGCACTTTCCCATTCTACATTTTTCAACGTGTGGGAAAAAACTACTTTTGGAATTTTATCTATCGCCATAGCAAAGTCGTCCATTGTTTTTTCACCTGAAGGATTTTTCACCAGAGGTTGCCAATATTCCATAAGTTGATATGTTATCCTCCCATATAGGATAGTGTCTGCGTTACTTAACAGGTCAGTGTAATGTTGATGTATTTCTTCATCTGGAATTATTGCTGTATGGTCGCAAAACCCGTCAAGTGTCATATTAATTCCTGCAATTAGTTTTCTCATATTTTTGTCTTTAATTGTCATTCATTGTTGGTTATTTGCGAACATCTTACAATGACCGCTAATGTTTTTCGGCTTGGCGAAGGCAGGGATTAAAGCACAGATGTTTAATCAATCACAAATGTTTAATTTTTCATCCTTTAACGCTTTGCTAATGTGCCGACACGAAACGCTGAACGGCGGCGTTGACGTGGGGCGAAACCGAATTCACGCAAGCTAAAAGTTAAAAGACAACGTGATAAAAGAGTCGCTGTTTCGCCCTCACATCCATTGAATTATTAGCCGTGATGATTTTTCAAATTGCTACTAAACTTCGCCTTTTATATATTTCTGCCGTTCGGCTTCAGGAAATTTTTCGACTGCGTAGCGCAGCATTGTGCGCGGCATCTTTCTGTAGTATTGATTTATAAAAGTCTTCTCGGCTTTCAAGTCGCGATTGCCGACCTCGCGCAACATCCAGCCAGTCGCCTTGTGAATTAAGTCTTCTTTGTCGGTCAATAATTTTTCAGCGATGGTCAGCGTCTCGTTGAAATCACCGTGTTTGATAAAGTGAAATGTCGCCATTACTGCAATTCGTCGTTTCCATAAATTGGCGGATTCCGCCAAACGGTGAAGTGGCGCGCGGTTTTTATCATTCAAATAAGCGCCAACGATATGCTCGGCGGAACTATCAACTAAATCCCAATTATTTATAAAGCGAGCGTTGTTCAAATAAAGTCGGTAAATATCTTTTCTCGCGGCTTCGTTGCTTTTTGCAAACAATCGAACCATGAAAAAAAGCGCGAGCAGGCGGTCTTCGTGAAACTGCGATTGCAATAGTCTCTTGCTCTCAGCCAAAGAAATGTTTTGGTATTTAGCCGCGAGTTTTCTCAAAACCGGCACCCGCACGCCGCGAAACAAATCGCCCGCGCCGTATTCGCCGCGTCCGGTCTTAAAGAATTTTTGGAGAAAGGTAGCTGTTTCGGCATTCGCCAATTCGTTCAATTCTTTTTCTATTTCGGCGATACTCATAAATGGGCAGCACAATTTATCTCGAGCAACGGTGGTTTGAACAAGACAATGCCGATTAAGCGAGTAGCCTAAATTTGGATTGTTGTGCTACTTCGTTTGAAACATTGTAGCTAATTATTTCAGAGTTGGTAGCAACTATAAATTACCGAATGATGCGGAGACCAAGCTGCCCATACCGAAGCCGCCCACAACTTAACTAATTGTCTATGCCGTTCAGCAGAAGAAGTCGCACAAACGTTGGCTACCGTAATTGATCCTCGTGAAGACGGCGGAGCAAGCCAAGTAAAATGCTTCTTTGTCTTCGTTATAGTAAGCATCGCCTCATTTGCTCGCTCCATTTTAAGACCGCGTTCAAGGAGCAGGCATAATCGAATGAGATGATAACCTACCGACTTGATACTTTGAGGCGACGGTTGTCCGGGATGTTGAACAGCATAAGTGTCAACCGTGAGCCGATGTATTTCAAAATATGCCGGACTGCTGAATTCACGAGCCAAAACTTCTCCGCAAGCTGCCCAGCAGCCTGCCGACGATTCCATATAGCGATGAGTTGCGCCTTCAATATCTGGAAACAATCCGCCACATCCAACGCAAGGAACAAGTTTCATTCTGTTGCTTACTTTTGGTACAAAATCAAGTCACAACGATTGAGATGACGTAGGCGAATTCAACTCACGCCGACTAAAGTCTGTGATGACCGAGAACAAATGCGCCGGGCAATAATTCCTTCACGCTAAATTTTTTTATCTGGCTTGGATGATCGCTGTCACAAACAAAAATGGCTGCCTTGGGCGCATATTCAGAAAGTAATTGCCGACACGCGCCGCACGGCATCGCGCCGCCGTCGAATCGCGCGACAATTGCAATCGCCACGAATTTATTTTTTCCAGAAGTCAACGCTTTGAAAAGCGCGATGCGTTCGGCGCAACAGGTCAAACCGTAACTGGCGCTTTCAACATTCGCGCCGAGAATTATTTCGCCGGCTTCCGTCAGCAATGCCGCGCCGACTTTAAATTTTGAATAGGGCGCGACGGCCATTTCACGGGCTTGGAGCGCGGCTTGAATCAATTTTTGTTTATTTACTTTCGGCATATAATTGCGAAAAATTTCTTAAAAATTGCGCGAGACTTTCTTTTTTCTGCTCGGCGATTGCCAGCACTTCCTGATGCGAAAGAGACGCGTCGCTCAAGCCCGCGCCGAGATTCGTGATGCACGAAACTCCCGCGACCCGCAAGCCGCATTGCCGCGCGACAATCGCTTCGGGAACCGTGCTCATGCCGACGGCGTCCGCGCCTAATTTTCCGAACGCGCGAATTTCTGCAGGCGTTTCGTAGCTCGGCCCGGTCACAGCCAGATAAACTCCGGCGTGCATTTTTAGTTTGCTTTTGTTGCCCGCTTTTTTGAGAAGCTCGGTTAATTTGTCGTCATAAACATTAGTTAAATCCACGAAGCGCGGCAGGCCCGCCCAGCCCGGCCCGCGCAACGGATTTGTGCCCATGAAATTAATGTGGTCGTTCAAAATCATGAAATCGCCGGCCTTGAATTTTTTATTAATTCCGCCCGCTGCATTGGTCAGAAGTAGCGCGCGAATCCCAAATTCCGCCACGGCCCGCACCGCGAACGTGACGCGCTCCATTTCGTGACCTTCGTAAAAATGCGAGCGGCCTTTTAAAATCAGCACGGGCGTTTTGTCGAAATGTCCGAGCACCATTTTGCCGGCGTGACCGCTCACGCCGACCGATGGAAAACCGGGCAATTGGCCGTAGGGAATTTCCACGGCGATTTTCATTTCGCTGAGCGCGTGTTGAAAACCGCTGCCGAGAACCATGGCCAAAGTCGGGCGCAATGGAGTTTTCTGTCGCAAAAACGCGGCCGTTGATTTTGGATCAAATGTCACGAGGGCGATGATAAAAGTTGAATGCGAAAGAACTCAAATCTAATTCTTAAAAAATGTCTCGCGAAGAAGAAGAATTTTTTGCCACCGATGAAACATGGATTTTCACGGATTGGTTCGTAAATTATTTTTATCTGTGTTTCATCTGTGTTAATCCGTGGCTGAATTTTTCTTCCTTCGCAGCCTTCGCCTCTTTCGCGTCCATCGCGAGAAACTTTTCTAAATTGATTTATCTCAAACCTAATTTAATCTCGATTCTCGCATTAGGAACGTAAGATAGTATGAAACACACGTTGTCAGCCATACTCGGAATCGTCACCAGCGCAGTTGGCAGTTTCATAATAGCCCTCGGAATTTCCATGACTGCCGGGTATTTGCGGCATCGTTTGGAATCGTGGCCATGGCTATTCTCGGTATCTGCTATTCCCTGCATCCTGGTCGCTCTCAGTTTTTCCCTTGCGGTCGCGTGGACGCAAAAGAGTTGCTTGCATTTCCACTTCGTGGCAATTCTCGGCGCTTTCTTCGGTGTTGCGGTGGCCGGATCAGCGGGAGCTATTGCAATTGAATCTTTGCGCCGTGGTCTCAACCAAGTAAACATTTTTGGCTATCTCACTTGGTGCTGGGTTTATGCCACTGGGTTTCTCCCTTTGTCGTATCCGCTTGCGTTGTTCTTGCAGCGCATCATTCATCGTATTCGTGACGGAGATGCTATTCACTAGATAAGCAATTGATTTATCTCAAACCTAATTTATTCTCGGTTACTTATTTTTAAGTTATGCAATTGAACAATGATGAAATTCGCCGCTATTCCCGCCATTTAATTTTGCCCGAAGTTGGCTTGGCCGGACAAAAAAAAATCTGCTCTACCAGCGTGCTTTGCATCGGCGCGGGCGGACTCGGTTCGCCGATTTCGATGTATCTCGCGGCGGCGGGCATTGGCAAAATGGGTTTGCTCGATTTCGACACGGTTGATTTTTCCAATCTGCAACGACAAATCGCGCACGGCACCGAAGACGTTGGCAAACCGAAAACGGAATCAGCGCAAGCGACGATCAAAAGCATCAATCCGAACGTCGAGGTGGTTTTGCACAACACACGAATTTCCTCCGAGAACGCGATGGAAATTATTTCGCAATACGACATCGTCGTGGATGGCACGGATAATTTTCCCACGCGCTATTTAACAAACGATGCTTGCGTGCTTCTGAAAAAACCGAATGTTTACGGCTCGATTTTTCGTTTTGAAGGTCAGGCGAGCGTTTTTGCGCCGCATCTCGGCGGGCCTTGTTATCGTTGTCTTTATCCCGAACCGCCGCCGCCCGGAATGGTTCCGAGCTGCGCGGAAGGCGGCGTGCTTGGCGTGTTGCCGGGAATTGTCGGCTGCATTCAAGCCACGGAAATTTTAAAACTCGCGCTGGGAAAAGGGAGTTCGCTGATTGGCCGATTGCTTTTGTTTAATGCGCTCGACATGAAGTTTCGGGAATTGAAATTGCGCCGCGATCCGAAGTGTCCGCTCTGCGGAGATAATCCAACCATTACAAAATTAATTGATTACGAAATGTTCTGCGGCATTCCGACCGAGCCGATGAATCCAGCCGTGAATCCTGACGAAGTGGACGTGCACGAAATGAAACGCGCCCTCGACGATCCGAAACTTGGCATCAAAGTAATTGATGTGCGAGATCCGGACGAATATGAAATCGCGCATATTAACGGCGTGCCACAAATTCCGCTTGGCTTATTGCCCCAGCGTTTTACGGAATTAAATCCGAATCAGCAGATTTATCTGCATTGCAAAAGCGGAATTCGTTCGATGAAAGCATTGCAGTTTTTGCGCGAGCAAGGTTTCAAATATTTAAAGAGCGTTAAAGGCGGAATCAGTTCGTGGTCAGACGAAATTGATCACAACGTGCCGAAGTATTGAAAACATTCTAACTCATCATTTGGACGGATTGTCGAATATGGCGTGGAAGTTTATCGTGGCGCAATATAACCCCGGCAGCTTCCAGCCGCGTTCGCAAAAGGGGACATGGTAGTTTAAACCTTGCGTGCCGCTATCCGAAAGAGAAATGGTCGGGACGGTGAGATTTGAACTCACGACCTTCTGAACCCCATTCAGACGCGCTACCAAGCTACGCTACGTCCCGGCCAAAATCGTTTTCGATAGAAAATATTAAACACGCTCCTTTTGAATTCAATTACTTTTCTTGTTGAACAATTTTTCGCACGCCTGATCCGGTTTCAATTATCGTTTCTCACCGCCATCGGTTTCATCGTCAAGGGATCGCGCAGCGGCACTTCTACAATACGATTGCCCGCCAGGGATTCCAAAGAAACTTTATGATTCGGATGCCCTTTTAAAATTTCCTCTTTTTGGCCGACCACGAGAACGATCAGTTTATCGGAGATTAAATATTTTTGCGCCACGCGCTGAATATCTTTTTTGGTGACGGCTTCGATGCGGGCGCGATACTTTTCCCAAAAATTAGGTTCGCGCGCGTAACGTCCCGTGAATTCTTCCTGCGCAAATAAATTGGCGATTTGGGTTTTGGTGGCAAAGGCCCCCGGAAACCGATCAATAAACGAGCGTTTGCTCGTATTGAATTCGGCATCGCTAATCGGTTGAGTGGGAAATTTCTTTACTTCATCCAGCACAATGGAAATAGCGTAGGGCACCGTGCGCGATTTGGATTGAAACGCTGCGGTAAAAGTCAACGGATAATAAACACCGCCCGGAAAACTCGATCCCGCCGCGTAGGCCAGGCCTTCATCGGAACGAACCCGACTCATGATGCGCGAGGTAAAACCGCCTCCTCCCAGAATGTCATTCATGATCAGGATTGGAAAATAATCTGGATTATCGCGCGTGACGCCGGGCAGCAGAATGGAAACGCGTCCTTGATTTACATCCTTGTCCACGAGATAAACGCCCGGTTTGGCAAACACGGTGTTAGTCGAAATGGGCGGAGGCGCTTCCCCGCGAAAAGGCCACTCGCCAAAAAGTTTTTCCAATTTTTCAATGATGGCCGCGCGATCAAAATCGCCACTGACCGCGACCACAAAATTGGACGGAAAAAACCATTTCTGATGAAATTTTTCGAGATCCTCGCGAGTGATGCTTTGGATCGAAGCAGCCGTATCATAATGATTGGCCCAAAAATTTTCACCGAAAGCCAGAAAGTTGCGTTCGCGCGCTTCGATGTTGGCCGAATCATCATTGCGCTGGCGAATAGACTGCAGCGTTTGCGCTTTGAATAAAGCCAGTTTGTCCTCCTGAAAGCGAGG
>JALYXC010000001.1 GCA_030947315.1 Verrucomicrobiota bacterium
ATGACTTGAAATTTTATGGAATGCACCGCCACTTCACCGATGCCGGAAGCGTTTTGTGTTTTGGCGGCGGTTTTAAAAAAGGATTTCTCTGGGGCAAAACGGCTGACGAACGACCTTGCAAAACCATTGAAAATCGGGTCGTGATCGAAGATTTGCACGCTACAATTTTTCACGCGATGGGCATTTCTCCCAAGCTCAGCTACGAAATCGAGAAGCGTCCATTTTACGTGACGCACGACGGTTTGGGCAAACCAATTAAAGAATTGTTTGGATAGCCGTGCAGCCAGATCAGGCACCACCTCGACTACTCTAAATAGTTTTCACACAAACTCGCGACTTGTTGAGCGGCATGGTCATTTTAGGCCACTTGGAGTTTGGCTTTGGTGCCGAGCTTCTCTTGCAGGATCGTTCTGATTGTCTGGAGGTCTGAAGCTGTCGCCGCCAGCTTCGGGATGAAGTGCGCCCAACGAGTAGAGACGTAGAGCAAAATGAACTCCTTCGTCTCGATTGCCTTGTGGAATGCTTCCCACTTGAGCGTCGTATCGAATAAGCTGCCCTGAACTGTGTAACCGACCGGAGTGATCGTATAAGTCTGAATACCACCAATTGAGGGATTGCGGCGACGCATACTGGAAACGTTGAGCAACTGAATCAACGGCACGAGGCCGAGCATAAACAGCAGGCCGCCTACCGCGATCGTCCACGCAGGGAACCCGAATGCGCCCGGAGCAGAAATATCCTGACCGAGGCAAAGCATGACGATAACGAGTAGCAACGGAATGCCAACGAAAAAGCCCCACGCAACATATGTGCTCCACAAGCGGTTCACGACCGCGCGAGTTGCACGAAACTGGGTCCAAAAGTCGATTGCGGAAGAAAGTGTTATCGAGTGCGATTCCATGTGACAGTGTCCAGTGGCCTAACAGTTAAATGAGTCGCGAAACCGGCACCCTTCGCAGTCTAATTCGGTTTTCACTTTCGCAAACCTAGGCAAAGGCGTGATTTTGTCCAGTCCAAACCGATCAAGGGAATTATTTGGCTAAACCAAAAATTGAAAACGCCTCGCCTTCCTCCCACGTTATTAGCGCTATTGGTTATTCTTTCGTTCATTAAATTTTTTTGCAAGGAACTGACTCAACTTTGCACTTTGCACTTTGCACTTTGAACTTATTCTTCGCTTATGCGCGTAGTGAAAGTTTCTTTGGGCCAGCGAAGTTACGAAATTTTAATCGGCCACAATTTATTTTCGCGATTGGGCCAGGAATGCAAAAAGCGCAAGCTGGGCGATTCGGGCGCGATTATTTCCGACGCCAATGTCGCGCCGCTTTACGCCAAAAAAATTTCCACAGTTTTGCAACAATCCGGTTTTGAAAATTTTCTCATCCAGGTTCCCGCGGGCGAAACTTCAAAAAGTTTAAAAACGGTTCAATTCTGTTACGACCAATTGGCCAAAAATCGGCTTGAACGAAAATCGTTTGTCATCGCGCTGGGCGGTGGTGTCATTGGCGATTTAGTCGGTTTCGTCGCAGCCACCTACTTGCGCGGAATTTCTTTCGTCCAAATTCCCACCACGCTTCTGGCCCAGGTGGATAGTTCCGTCGGCGGAAAAGTCGGCGTCAATTTGCGGGCCGGCAAAAATCTGGTCGGCTCATTTTATCAGCCGAAAATCGTGTTGTGCGATTTGGCGACACTAAAAACTTTACCCGAACGAGAATTTCGCGCCGGTCTGGCTGAAGTCATCAAATACGGAATTATTTATGACGAGATATTTTTTAAAAAACTGGAAAAAGATTTGCCGCAAATTTTACAACGCGATGAAACAATTCTCGGCGAAATTATCGGGCGCTGCTGTGAAATCAAGGCGGACATCGTTTCGCAAGATGAAACCGAAAGCGGCCTGCGCGCCATTTTAAATTTTGGCCACACCATTGGCCACGCCATTGAAAATAGTTTTGGTTACAGAAAATTTTTGCATGGCGAAGCAATTTCGATTGGACAAATTGCCGCCGCCAAAATTTCGCATGAGATGAGAGGCTTGTCTGAAAGCGGCGTCGAACGAATTCAAACTCTTTTCTCTCGGGCCGGTTTGCCGACGAAAATAAAACTCGATTCCACCCAGCGCAGAAAATTTTTTGCGGCGATGAAGCTCGATAAAAAAGTCAGCGCCGGTGAAATTAGATTTGTTCTTGCTGAAAAGATTGGGCGTGTGAAATGGGGAGAAAAAGTTCCGATAAAGCTGATTGAAAACGTGCTGGAATAGTTTTTAGGCTGAAATTCTTCTTCTTTCTTAATTCCTGTTTCTGCTTTAACTGTAAGACGCGATATGATTCTGGTCATCGATAATTACGATTCGTTCACCTACAACATCGTTCAGTATCTCGGCGAATTGCAGGCGGACATGCAGATTTATCGCAATGACCAGATTTCCCTGGAAAAAATTCGTGCGCTGAAACCGGAGCGGATTTTAATTTCGCCGGGACCTTGTTCACCGCGCGAATCGGGTCTCTCCAATGAAATTATCAAAACATTCGGGCCAACGCTTCCGCTCCTGGGAGTGTGTCTGGGGCATCAATGCATCGGGCACGTTTTCGGCGCGGAAGTGGTTGTCAATTATCGAATAATGCACGGCAAAACCTCGCCGATAAAACATAATAGCCACGATTTATTTTGCGGAATGCCTAATCCATTTGCCGCGACGCGTTATCATTCGCTCGTCATCAAACGCGACACGATTCCGGATTGTTTGGAAATCACCGCGCAAACCGACGAAGGCGAAATCATGGGCGTCAAGCATAAACACTTTCCAATTTGGGGAGTGCAGTTTCATCCGGAAAGTATTTTGACAGAAAACGGCCGCACGATTATTAAAAATTTTTTAACACTCGGTTAGATTTATTGTATGTCGCATTCGTCGAAAATTGTTCCGCCGATTCAGCTTAAAAGTTTCAATCCTGATTTTCATAATGGCTTGGACAAAAATGAAACGCGCAAAATCACCGCGCGCTTTTGCGAGCGCATTGGCGATCTGCAACATTTGCTTTACGCCAACGCTTCCCATTCGTTACTGCTTCTTTTTCAAGGAATGGATTGCAGCGGAAAAGACGGCGCCATCAAAACAGTTTTAGAATTTGTCAATCCAATCGGCGTCGAAACCACCAGTTTCAAAGCGCCTTCCCGCGAAGAAGCCGCGCACGATTTTCTCTGGCGCATTTATCACTCCGTGCCGCGCTTCGGAAATATCGGCATTTTCAATCGCTCGCATTATGAAGAAGTTTTAATCGTGCGCGTTCTCGGTTTGCAGCCGAAAGAAATTTGGCAAAAACGTTACGAACAAATTAACGCTTTTGAAAAATTGTTGACCGACAACAATGTCATTCTGGTGAAATTTTTCCTCCATATCAGCAAAGAAGAGCAGGCTGAACGGCTGCAAGCGCGCCTCGATGATCCTACGAAAAATTGGAAATTTGAGTCAGGCGATTTAAAAATGAGGGAGCGCTGGAATGATTTTCAAAAGGCTTACGAAGATATTTTAAACAAATGCAGCACATCATTCGCGCCGTGGCATTTGATTCCAGCGGATCGCAAATGGTATCGCGATTTTATAGTCGCGCAAACAGTCTTGCATGCGTTGGAAAAATTAAAAATGAAATGGCCCAAAGCCCGGGAAGATTTGTCCAAAATTAAAATTGTTTAAGCGGTAATTCAACCGGCGTGGCTTCTGCTTCGCAAATTTTTATTGCAAAAAACAATCCCGGTTTTATAGTTTT
>JALYXC010000037.1 GCA_030947315.1 Verrucomicrobiota bacterium
GGTTGATGTTGAAATGTTTGCCCGTTCGCTCACAGAAATGGTGGCTGCGACGCCCTCGTCGCAGAACAGTTCCGGCGACGAGGCGTCGCCGCCACACCTACAATGGCTTTCCGCCATCGCCGAAGACTTGCTGCAAAATCGCGGCAGCAGCATTGTCATCGCCGGAGAGAATCAGCCTCCAATTGTTCACGCGATCGCGCACACGCTAAATTTTTTCCTCGGCAATGTCGGCAATACCGTGACGTTTACCGAAAGCGCGGAAGCAAACCCGGTGAATCAAACGGAATCATTGCGCGAATTGGTTGAGGCTTTGAAATCTGAGTCAGTCGAAGCACTGATAATTCTGAGCGGCAATCCAGTCTTCACCGCGCCCGCAGATTTTCAGTTTGCTGAAAACATCTCCAAGGCGAAATTCCGCGTGCATTTGAGTTCAGACGTGAATGAAACTTCCACGTTATGCGACTGGCACATTCCCCAGAATCATTTCTTGGAATTATGGAGCGACGCCAGATCGTTTGACGGAACGACTTCAATAGTTCAGCCGCTCATCCTGCCGCTCTACGCCGGGAAATCTGCACACGAAATGTTGGACGCGATGATGTTGCCGCCAGGTCGAAGCGATTATGAGATCGTTCATGATTTTTGGAATTCCCACCGTGCTTCCGGCGTCTCGCCGGAAGCTTCTGAACAGAATTGGCGACAGGCATTGCACGACGGGTTGATTGCAAACACGGAGCTGCCTGAGAAGAAAGTGTCGGCGCGGGCGATTTCAGAAAATATGTTCAGCCTTCCGCCGAAAGCCGCCGTGCAGAATTTGGAAATCACCTTCCGTCCCGACGCGACCCTCAACGACGGGCGCTTTGCGAATAATGGCTGGCTTCAGGAATTGCCAAAGCCAATCACCAAGCTGGTTTGGGACAACGCCGCTTTGATCAGCCCCGCGCTGGCAGAACGTGAGAAGCATTCCAACGGCGACATAGTTGAACTCGAATTGCAGACTCGCAAATTGCGCCTGCCCGTGTGGATCACGCCGGGGCAGGCGGAAAATTCCATTGCACTGCAATTCGGCTACGGACGCAGCCGCGTCGGCCATGTTGGAAGCAAAACCGGTTTCAATGTTTATACGCTGCGCACTTCAGATGCGCCCGGCTTTGCCGGAGGCGCGAAACTCACGAAGACCGATGCGCGCTATTCGCTCATTACCACGCAGACTCAACACACGATTGATTCAGAAGAACGCCAGATTTTTCGCGAAGGAACATTCGAGGAGTTTCAAAAGAATCCCGGCTTCGTTCAACACACCTCCAAATCGCCGCCGGAATCCGAAACGCTTTTCAAACCAGCGGAGTTCAAATACGACGGTTATCGCTGGGGCATGACGATTGATTTGAGCGCGTGCATTGGTTGCAACGCCTGCGTCGTCGCGTGTCAGGCGGAGAACAACATTCCGGTGGTCGGCAAAACAGAAGTTGCGCGTGGTCGCGTGATGCAATGGATTCGCGTGGACAATTATTTTCGCGGCGACCCCGCGAATCCCGCCATGACCCATCAGCCCGTGCCGTGCATGCATTGCGAGAACGCGCCATGCGAACTGGTGTGTCCCGTCGCCGCGACGGTGACGGACAAGGAAGGCTTGAATCTGCAAATTTACAATCGCTGCGTCGGCACGCGCTATTGCTCGAACAATTGTCCTTACAAAGTCCGGCGTTTCAATTTTTTCCAATACGCCGATTACAAGACTCCCAGCCTGAAACCGATGCGCAATCCCGACGTGACGGTGCGCTGGCGCGGCGTGATGGAAAAATGCACCTACTGCATCCAGCGCATCAGCGAGGCGCGCATCACTTCCGAGAGTCAAAACCGCACCATCCGCGACGGCGAAATCAAAACCGCCTGCCAGCAGGTTTGTCCCGCGCAGGCGATTGTCTTCGGCAACATCGGCGACCCGAACAGCCGCGTTTCAAAGCTCAAAGGGCATCAACTGAATTTCTCAATGCTCGGCGAGTTGAACACGCGCCCGCGCACGACGTATCTGGCGAAGTTGCGAAATCCGAACCCGAAGCTCGCATGAATCCCAATCCGCCATTTATTGCGCCAGAAGAAACACTTGAGTCCGTTACCGGACAGATCGGCTCAATCGTCCTGACGCGCAGGCAACCACGAAGTTGGTGGTTCGGCATGACGGTCGGCTTTGCTCTGCTGATGCTTTTCCTGTTTGCGATTTCCTGGCTGCTCTATCGCGGCATCGGTATCTGGGGCATCAACATTCCAATCGCGTGGGGATTTGCGATTGTGAATTTCGTCTGGTGGATCGGCATCGGCCACGCGGGAACGTTTATTTCCGCGATTCTTCTGCTGCTGCATCAAAAATGGCGGACCTCCATTAACCGCTTCACGGAAGCGATGACGCTATTCGCCGTCGCGTGCGCGGGAACTTTTCCACTGCTGCATCT
>JALYXC010000038.1 GCA_030947315.1 Verrucomicrobiota bacterium
GCTCGGAGCGGTGCAATTTGATGCGCGTTCTCCGTTGCAATTTGCGCTCGCGCCGCGAATCGAAATTCAAAAATCGCTCAAAAAATATTATGGCGTTGGAGCCGAAACGCTCGATGAACTGGCCAAAGATGAACCGCTCGAATTAATTATCGGCGAGGACAAAGAAATCACCGAAGGCGATCAGGAAGCAAGCGTCATCAAATTCGTCAATCAAATCGTCTGGGAAGCCTACAAAGATCGCGCGACCGATATTCATTTCGAGCCGGCGGAAGATGAGTTGCGCATTCGTTATCGCATTGACGGGATTTTGCATCAGACACCGATGCCGCCCCAGTTGAAGCGTTATCAGGCTGCGCTGATTTCCCGCATCAAAGTGATGAGCGGAATGAACATCGCGGAAAAACGTTTGCCGCAGGACGGGCGCATCAATGTCCGGATCAAAGGTGAAGAAATTGACATCCGCGTTTCGACAGTGCCGACGGTTTACGGCGAAAGTGTTTCGCTGCGATTGCTCACGCGCGGCAAAATTTTCTTCAGCATGGAGAAGCTCGGTTTTTCTCCGCTGGAAGAAGCGGCCATTCGCGAAATTATTATCAAGCCGCACGGCATTATGCTGGTCACGGGTCCGACCGGTTCGGGAAAATCCACTTCGCTTTATTCATTTTTGAGCACGATCAATTCCGTGCAAAAACGAATTATCACCATTGAAGAACCGGTGGAATATGAACTCAAAGGAGTCAATCAAATCGCGGTCCGTTCTGACATTGGCTTAAGTTTCGCGATGGGGTTGCGCCATATTTTGCGCCAGGACCCGAATGTCATAATGGTCGGCGAAATTCGCGATTTGGAAACGGCCGAAATTGCCATCCGCGCCGCGCTGACGGGCCATTTGGTTTTTTCGACTTTGCACACGAACGATGCGCCCAGCGCGTTCACGCGTTTGATTGACATGGGCATCGAACCGTTCCTGGTGGCGTCGTCAGTGGAAGCAGTACTCGCGCAACGGCTCGTTCGCACCATTTGCGCTCATTGCAAAACGGAAACAAAAATCGAACGCGATTTTTTGCGCAAGATTGGTTTTCCGCCCAATGAAATTGAAACGGCAAAATTTTGGAAAGGGTCCGGCTGCGAAGAATGCCGGCAACTCGGTTATCAGGGGCGCATGGGCATTTATGAATTATTAATTTTAAATGAAGCCATTCGCCCGCACGTGATGAATCGCGCGCCGGCTTCGACCATTGCGCAAAAAGCCATTGAGCATGGAATGCGCACGTTGCGCACCGATGGCTGGAATAAAGTGCGCGCCGGCTTGACCACCGTGGAAGAAGTTTTGCGCGTCACGCAAACCGAGGAGCATTTGAAATCGCTGGTGGATGATCCGCGCACGGAAGTTTGGATGAAAGGATAAGATGGCGCGCTGGCATTCCGCAACCGTTCTTAACGTGACGCCGGAAAAGCGTCAGGTCTGGCAATTTTCCGCCAACAATGACGGCTTCATTTTAGCGCGGGAAAAAAATATTCCCGCGGCCGAACCATTGCCCGCAAAAATTATTTCCAAAGACTGGCATTCGCTCGGCAAAAAAAAATTAAACATCGCCTGGATCAATTCCGAAAAAGTTTTTCTGCGAGTCCTGCAATTGCCGGCCAGCGATTTTAAAGAAATTCTTTCCATGGTCGAATTGCAACTGGAAAAAATTTCGCCGTTGCCCGTGGCGCAAATTGTCTGGAGCATCGAAATTCTTCCGCAAAAAACAGACAATCTGCAAACGGTCATTGTCATCATTGCGGCGCGACATGGTGTGGAAGAATTTCTCGGCCAACTGGAAACCGCCGGATACCTGGCTGATCGTTTGGAGTTGCCGCTGTTGGATCAGTTGCTGGCCACGCCGATTCAGGGAGATGGTGTTTGGATTTATCCGGGCGAAACAAAAAGTTCTCCTTGTCTGGTGGCTTGGTGGTATGGCGGCGTTTTGCGGAACGCGACTTTGATAAATGGCGGCGAACGCTTTCAAGAGCAAGTGGCGCAAATTGCCTGGGCAGGCGAAGTGGAAGGCTGGCTGACCGCGCCGCCTCGATTTCATTTGGTCGCCACTAACGAAACCGCCACTATTTGGAAACCACTTTTAAATCAATGGACCGAACAACCTGTGGAAATTATTTCGGCTCTGCCCGCCGCGAAACTGGCTGCGCTCAGCGCCCAACGCGCCGGACGTGCGGAGCTGGGCGGAAATTTATTGCCCGCGGAATTTACCACGCGTTATCACCAGCAATTGGTTGATCGCCTTTGGATGGGCGGTTTAGGCGCGCTCGTGATGATTTATTTGATCGGCGTAATTATTTATTTTGGCGCGTTGCAGGTTTTGAAATTTCAACAATATCGCGTGGAAAAAGATGTTGCGAACATCAGCAATTCCTACACGAACGCCATGCAACTGAAAGAACGCGTCCGCATTTTGGAAGAGCAGGCGAATTTAAAATATGCCGCGCTCGATTGTTGGAAAGCCGCTTCGGATTTGTTGCCGCAGGAAATGTCTCTTTCACGCATGACTTTTCAACAAGGCAAAACG
>JALYXC010000575.1 GCA_030947315.1 Verrucomicrobiota bacterium
CTCCACATCATCGTGCCCGAATACGAGATCATGCCCATTTACACGGCTTACAACGTCGAAACCAAAGATGGCCGGACGCTTTCCGGATTGCTCGCGGCGGAAACACCTTTGAGTATCACGATCCGCCAGGCGCTCGGTTTGGAAGAAACAATTCCGCGCGCCAATATCGCTTCGATCGCTTCGAGCAGTCTCTCTCTGATGCCGCAGGAATTAGAAAAAACCATGTCCAAACAGGACCTCGCCGATTTGATTGGGTTTTTAAAAAGCGAAGAAAAATAATTTTTCGTTTATGCCTTCCGCAGCGATTCAATATTTTAATCGATACACGCAACGTGTCGAAACCGAAGAAGTTTATGGTGAAGGTTTTCTCGCCTGGACTTACGGAAATCCGCTGGGGCGCGCTTCTTTGCATGCACTGGTCAAGCGTTCCGGTTTTTCACGCTGGTACGGGCGGAGAATGAATAGCGCTGCGAGCAAAAAAAAAATTCGGCCGTTTATCCAAAAATATGGGAGTAACCCAGCGGAGTTTGCCGAATCGCCGGAAACATTTAAAACTTTTAACGAATTTTTTTTTAGAAAATTAAGATCTGAAGCGCGACCGATCAATCCGAATCCTGATGCGGCGGTTTTTCCCGCCGATGGTCGTCATCTCGGTTTTAAAAATATCGCAAAAATGGAAGGCATTTTTGTGAAAGGACAAGTTTTCGATCTGGAAAAACTTTTCCAAAATAAAAAAATCGCCGACGATTATGCGGAAGGCTGAATGATCATCTCGCGACTTTGTCCGGTGGATTATCATCGCTTCCATTTTCCAGTGGCGGGGGTTCCCGGCAAAACCATTTTTATTAATGGCCCGCTTTATTCGGTTAATCCCATCGCGCTTCGCCAGAATATTCATATCTTTGCCGAAAACAAGCGCGCTTGGTGCCGGATTGACTCCGCGAAATTTGGTTCGGTCATCATGTTTGAAATTGGCGCAACTTGCGTCGGCAGTTTTGAATATACTTACACGCCGGGAAAACCTGTGAACAAAGGCGACGAAAAAGGTTTTTTTAAATTTGGCGGTTCCTCAACCATTTTGCTTTTTGAAAAAAATCGGATTCGTCTGGCCGAAGACCTTTTGGAAAATTCGAGCCAAGGCCGCGAACTTTACGCGCGCATAGGCGATTTTCTAGGAAGCGCCGTGGCGAAATAAATTATGCCAGTTAAAATTACTCCAGAAAACTTTGCTGCTTTTCCCCCGCGCCGACCGCTCGAGAGTCACAAAGGAAATTTTGGCCACCTGGCGATTATCGCGGGCAGTTTGGGATTTCATGGCGCGGCAGTTCTCGCGGCCCGCGGGGCGCAAAGAGCGCAGCCCGGTCTGGTTACGCTCTTGACTCAAGAAGATATTTTTGTTCCAGTCGCTTCCCAACTGCAAGCGGCCATGGTTCATCCGTGGAGTTCCAAAAAAAATCTGCCCGACTCAGGCAGCGCAATTTTAATCGGCCCCGGCCTTGCCGCCAAAAATCTTTCCACTGATTTTAAAAAATCGTTGATTGAGTTGTGGAAAAACTCCCCTTTGCCGATTATTGCTGATGCCAGCGCGCTGGACTGGTTGCCCGAAAAGAAAATTCCTGAAAACAATTTGCGCGTCATCACGCCACATTCGGGCGAAGCGGCCCGCATGTTAAAAATCTCCAGCACAGAAATTCAAACGAATCGTGAAAAATCTTTGCGCCAATTATCGCGCCGCTACGGAAATTGTTTTGTCGTTTTGAAAGGACACCAAACTTTGATTGGCCGCAGCAAAGGTAAAATATTTCTCAACACTTCGGGCAATCCCACGTTGGCGCAAGGCGGCAGCGGCGATCTTCTGAGTGGCTATTTGAGCGGACTCCTCGCGCAACCCGCTTTACAAAATGATCCTCTGAAAACCATTTGTTACGCCGTTTGGCAGCATGGCGCAGCGGCGGATCGTTTGTCTTTGAAAAAACCAAACTGGACGATTGCGGATTTGGCAGAAGGGCTGGGACTTTGATTATTCCTCGTTGCTGAAAATGGCTTGGAGCGAGTTGAGATCATGGCGCTGGGTAAATGATTGAAACTGTTCGCCCGGCTCGCGATGGCGCAGATAGCCATTTAAAATTTCCTCCAGGGTCGGCTTTAAATCATTACAGGAAACGCCTTGAAAAATCTGCCGGCCAATCGCTTTTTTTTTGCCAAAGCCGCCGCCGACAAAAACGTGATAACCTTCCATCGTTTCTCCCGCGACTTTGACGGTCGCGCCGAGCAAACCGATGTCCCCAATAAAATGTTGCGCGCAGGAATTCGGGCAGCCGGTCAAATGAATATTTATTGGCTGATCCAATTTAAATCGCTTGTCGAGATAATCGGCCAGTTCCAGCGCGTGACCTTTGGTGTTGGACGCGGCAAATTTGCAAAAAGAATTTCCGGTGCACGCAATAATGCCGCTGCGAAGATTCGATTGCTGCCAATGCAATCCCATTTTCA
>JALYXC010000069.1 GCA_030947315.1 Verrucomicrobiota bacterium
GTCCGCGCTGGCAAAACCAAATCGTTCTGCGCTGACTGCGCAAGTTGAAAAAATTGTCGCGGCTGTTCCGATCATTGACATTCATACGCACCTTTATGAACCGGCCTTTGGCGAGCTTTTGCTGTGGGGAATTGATGATTTACTGACTTATCATTATCTCGTGGCCGAGTCTTTCCGCTACTGGGAAATGCCGTATGAAACATTTTGGTCGCTCTCCAAAACCGCCCAAGCCGATCGGATCTGGCAGACATTGTTTATCGAGCGCTCTCCGATTTCTGAAGCGTCTCGCGGGGTTTTGACCACGTTAAATGCGCTCGGTCTCGACGTGCAGAAGCGCGATTTAAAAAAATTGCGCCAATGGTTTGCGTCGCAAAAAGTGGAAAATTATTTGACGCGCTGTCTCGAATTGGCCGGCGTCAAAAAAATCTGCATGACCAATTCGCCGTTTGATCCGGTGGAGCGCGCCATTTGGCAAAAAGATTTTTTGCGCGATGATCGGTTCATGGCGGCGTTGCGGATTGATCAATTACTTCTTTCCTGGAATGAAACCGCGCCGCAATTATCGAGATGGGGTTATCAGGTCAGCGCCGAACTTTCCCAAAAAACAATCAGTGAAGTGCGCCGATTTCTGGGCGATTGGAGCCAACGGATGAAGGCGCGTTACGTGATGGTTTCGTTGCCGCCGGAATTTAATTTTCCGGATAAAACGATTTGCAATCAACTCCTCGAAAAAGCGGTCTTGCCGCATTGCCGTGAATTTGGTTTGCCCTTTGCTTTGATGCCCGGTGTTCGACGCGCCGTCAATCCAGCGTTGAAATTAGCGGGGGACGGCGTGGGCCTGAGCAGCATGAAAGCGCTCGGAAATCTTTGCGCAAATTTTCCCGACAACAAATTTCTCGCCACAGTTTTAGCGCGGGAAAATCAACATGAACTCTGCGTTATCGCGCGCAAATTTCGCAATTTGCATATTTTTGGCTGCTGGTGGTTCATGAATGTTCCGCATCTGATTGAAGAAATCAGTCGGCTCCGGCTGGAGCTTCTCGGCTGGAGTGTGACGCTGCAACATTCCGACGCGCGCGTCTGTGATCAACTCATTTACAAATGGCAGCATAGCAAAAAAATTATCGCGCGAGTATTAGCGGAAAAATATCACGACCTTTGCGAAACCGGCTGGCAGCCGACTCTACCAGAATTCGAGCGCGACGTGAAAGACCTTTTCGGCGGCGCGTTCGAAAAGTTTTGCGCGCGATAAAATTCTCGCTTCAGTTAATTTCTTTCACCCGAATGCAAGCCGCTTTTTGTTCGGGATTTTGCCAGGTTTCAAACGGGGGAATCACTTCGGCGCAGCGCGGAATAAAATAAGGACAACGCGGATGAAATGGACAACCGCGCGGCGGATTCATCGGCGAAGGCGGATCGCCCGGCAATAAAATCCGTTGCCGCTGAGCTTCGCGTTCAGGATCAGGAATCGGAATCGCGCTCACCAGCGCTTTAGTGTAGGGATGAAGCGGTTTTTCAAAAACATCTTTGGCCGGACCAATTTCCACAATGCGTCCGAGATACATCACAGCGATTCGCTCCGAAATATGTTTAACCACCGATAAATCATGGGAAATAAAAATCAATGTCAGTCCCATTTCGCGCGACAGTTTGGCGAGCAAATTTATTATTTGCGCTTGAATGGAAACATCGAGCGCGGACACCGGTTCGTCCGCGATAATTAATTTCGGTTCCACGGCCAGCGCACGCGCAATGGCAATTCGCTGACGTTGACCGCCGGAAAATTCGTGCGGATATTTTTTTATAAAGCGCCGAGATAGCCCGACTTTTTCCATCAGTTCAGCCACGCGGGCGGGAACTTCCTGAGCGGGAAATTTTTTATGTGATTGGATCGCCTCGGCCAGCGCATCGAAAACCGTCATGCGCGGATTGAGCGAAGCGTAGGGATCCTGGAAAATCATTTGAAAATCAGCGCGGGCATGGCGCAATTTATTGGCGGAAAGTTGATTTAAATATTTTCCTTGCAGGATCACGGTGCCTTCCGTCGGGGGAATCAGTTGCAAAATGGTTCGGCCCAAAGTGGATTTGCCGCAGCCCGATTCACCGACGAGTCCGAGAATTTCTCCTTGTCGCAACGAGAGCGAAACGCCATCCACCGCTTTGACGATTCCCACGCGTTTTTTAAAAATGATTCCGTGTTCCACCGGAAAGTGGGTTTTCAAATCGTGCAATTCCAGAAACGCTTCGGGCATATCAATTTTTTTTAAAACCACAGATTTCACGGATGACACGGATTAAGTTTACAAACGATTCGCGCCAGAAAATGAAAATAATTGAATAATTTTTTTTCGTCATCATCGGCGCTAAATCTCCCGTTCGTGTTCGGGGGTATCGGCGAAACTTTCTGCGGGCAGCGCGGCGTTGGCTTGTTCGATTTCCGCGCGAATCGTTTGGCTGATTTGTTGTTGCACGGATTCGGTGGCGATACGAATGGCATTCATGATGGAACGTTCGTTGGCCGAGCCGTGCGCTTTCATTACATTTCCATTCAAGCCGAGCAAAGGCGCGCCGCCATAAGTTTCCGGATTCATCCGGCGCTTGATCGTGCGCAGCGCATTCTGGGCCAGGAAGGCGCCGAGCATTCGTTTCGGATTTTTGGAGAGTTCGCTTTTCAACCATCGACCCATTCCCAAAGCAAAACTTTCAATGGTTTTTAAAACAATGTTGCCGATAAATCCGTCGCAAACAACCACTTCAACTTTGTTTTCAAAAAGATCGTGCCCTTCGACATTGCCAATGAAATCGAGATTGATTTTTTTGCAGAGTCGAAATGCTTCCAGAGTCAAGGCGTTGCCTTTGGAATCTTCGGTCCCATTGCTGAGCAGGCCGACGCGCGGTTTTTTGTAGCCAAGAATATCGCGCGAATAAACCCGGCCCATCACGGCGAATTGCGCGAGATGAATCGGTTTGCATTCCACATTGGCGCCCGCGTCAATCAGGATAAATTCATTTTTCGGCGTTGGAATAATGGTGGCGATCGCCGCGCGTTTGACACCTTCAATGGGCCGCAATAAAACAGTGGAGGCCGCAAATAAACCGCCGGTATTCCCAGGGGAAATAATGGCGTCAGCCTCTTTATTCTTGACCAAGGCAATCGCTTTGGCCATGGAACAATTCTTTTTTTTGCGGAGAACATCCAGCGGTTTGTCGTCCATCGTGAGGACTTCGCTGGCGTGAATAATTCTCAGGCGCGGGTCGTTCCAGTTTTTTTTGGCCAGGGCGGATTTGATTTCCTGCTCAGGGCCGACCAGAAAAACCTCGGAAATTTTCGCGGCGGATTCCAGCGCGAGTTTGGCACCAGCAATGACGACGCCGCAGCCGTGGTCGCCGCCCATGACATCCACTGCGATTCGCATAAAATGAAAAGGCGCGGCGGAATCAGTCCCACCGCGCTCTTACAAAATTAAGCCAGCGCTTCAATGCTGATCACCTGCCGGCCTTTGTAATAACCGCACGCCGGACAAACGCGATGCGGCAAAGCAGGCGCGTCGCATTGCGGGCATTTGCCGAGTTGCGGCAAAGTCAAAACGCTGTTGTAAGCGCGGCGCATGCGCTGACGGCTTCGAGACGGTTTACGTTTAGGTACACCCATAAATTTTTTAAAACTTCAGCTTGTTCAGTTCGGCCCAGGCAGACGAAGTTTCTTGAGTCTGACTCGCGCCGTTTGATTGCGCTACTTTTTCGGCCAGCCGATTAAGCAAGCCGGGACAATCTTTTTCACACAACGGATGTTGCGGAAAGCTGAAGAGAATATCTTCGCGCAAATAAGGAGTCAAGTCCAGGCCATTACTAATAATCTCGGCTTTTTCTTCGCCCTCCAGGGGAATGTGACAGACCCAATTTTCCAGATTCATTTTTTTCTCAAACGATTTCAGGCAGCGGACGCAATGGCATTGGAGCGTGAATTTTATTTCGCCTTGCGCTAAAATATTTTGCTCGAATTTTTGCGCTTCCCAATTATAAAACACGGATGATTTGATCTGGATTAATTCATCCACATCTTCCAAATCCAATTCGGCGGGAGACAATTCGCCTTCCAGCAAAACATTTTTGTCTGCTAAATGATGGAGATTGATGAGGAGCGGCATAATGTTTTGAGCGCGTTGGTTTTGGAGTTCGCCGACCGAAATTCGTTTCTAAATTTAAAACTTAAAATTTAAAACTCAAAATTTTATTTTTCCTTTGCTCAATTTCGCTTGCAAAGCCCTCTGCACATGAGCCGGCACAAATGAACTGACCTCGCCGCCCAGACTGGCGATTTCTTTGACGATGCCCGAACTTAAAAAAGTGTAAGTGTCCTTCGGCATCATAAAAATAGTCTCGATCCGCTGGTTCAATTTACGGTTCATCAGAGCCAGTTGAAATTCAAATTCAAAATCGGACACGGCGCGCAATCCGCGAATGATCGCCTGACCCGAGTTGGCCTCGACGTAATCCACCAATAATCCATCAAACGAATCCGCCTCAACCTGCGAAAAAGGTTTGACAGCCGTGGCAACCAACGCGAGCCGTTCCTTCAAACTGAAGAGCGGTTTTTTGCTTTCGTTTTTTGCCACCGCCACGATGACGCGATCAAAAAGTTTGGCGGCGCGCTGAATCACGTCGAGATGGCCATTAGTGAGCGGATCGAAACTGCCTGGATAAATCACGGTGCGCATAAATTTTTGAATGAAATTTTCAACCTATCGTCTGAATTTTTATCAAATAAACACGCAGAGTTCAAAACTTTTAAAATTTATTAGTCCCTTTACTCACAACAAAATCATGCCGTTGCCTATTGTTTTCCAAGCCGATTGTGAAAATATTTTTTAAACATTAACCAATAAAATTAAGGAGATAAAATTATGAGAAACAAATTCATATCATTCATCGCGATGACCGGATTAATTTTCGGAACCGCTACTACTCTATTTGGCCAAACGAAGCCAGCTTACAAAGTGAAGTTCAACGAAACCCCCCCCGCAGTCCAGGCTGGAGTGAGAGCTTTTGCGGGCAAAGCGGAAATTGACGACATTGATAAAAAATTGCGGGATGGAAAAAATTATTATAATGTCGCATTCAAAAAGAATGGCAAACATAACGAAACCTGGTTTGGGGAAGATGGAACATTGTTGGCTGTGGCGGAAGGTGTAGGCACACCTTTGAAACAATTTCCCGATCCGGTTTT
>JALYXC010000092.1 GCA_030947315.1 Verrucomicrobiota bacterium
ATACATCCCAATTTAAACTTCAAGAAAGCAAAGACGGAAGCGAGCAAGCGAGGAAAGTCTTCACGCCGAACCTTGCAATCCGTTCCCCTCAGCATTTCTAATCTCCCGCCATGAACGCGCTTTATTACGGAGACAACCTCCACGTTCTCCGCAACGAGATCAAAGACGAGAGCGTCGATTTGATTTATCTCGACCCGCCGTTTAATTCCAAGCGCGATTACAATCTGCTTTTCAAATCACCGAAGGGACACGAGAGCGAGGCGCAGATTACGGCCTTTGAAGATTCATGGCATTGGGCGACAACAGAAGGAAGCCAAGCCGAAAAAGAGTTTGATGACATTATTCACGGTAAGAATACTCAACTCGCGGACATCATGCGGGCGCTGCGCTCCTTTCTCGGCGAGAACGACATGATGGCTTATCTGACCATGATGGCCAATCGCCTCATTGAACTCCATCGCGTCCTCAAACCGACTGGCTCGCTTTACCTGCACTGCGACCCGACGGCCTCGCATTATTTGAAAATCGTTTTGGATGGCGTGTTTGGGAAAACAAATTTCCGCAATGAAATCTCATGGCGTCGTTCCCAACCCAAAAGCCACACGACCTTTAATTTCTCAAACTGTCGCGACATAATTTTTCGCTATTCAAAAACAGAGCAGGTCGTATTCAATAAAGCCTTCGGGGAACACGACCCAAGTTACATAGAAAACTTTTACAAATTCACAGAGAAAGATGGTCGTCGGTATCGGCTGGGCGACATCACTAATCCAAATAAGAACAGACCCAATCTGACTTACGAGTTTCTTGGAGTAACGAGAGTCTGGCGTTGGACAAAAGCCCGGATGCAGAAGGCATATGATGACGGAATTATTTATCAATCGAAGCCCGGAAATGTTCCGCAGGAAAAACGTTACTTGGATGAAATGGAAGGTCAGCCGATCTCTGATGATTGGGACGACATTGAACATCTTCAGGGCGGAGTGAGGCCGAATTCTGATAGTGAAACGCTCGGCTATCCAACGCAAAAGCCATTGGCTTTGCTAGAACGCATCATTGAAGTAAGCAGCAACGAAGGCGACGTGGTGCTTGATCCGTTCTGCGGTTGCGGCACCGCCGTTCACGCCGCGCAAAAACTTAAACGCAACTGGATCGGCATCGACGTCACGCACCTTGCCATTTCGCTGATCGAGAAACGGTTGAATGATGCATTCAACGACATTAAGAAACCAAAGTCCGAGCACGTTTGCCAATTCGAAGTTCACGGCACACCCAAAGACCTCGGCGGCGCGACCGACCTCGCCTTGCGCGACAAATATCAATTCCAATGGTGGGCGGTTTCGCTGGTGGATGCGCAACCGTTCGGCGGCAAAAAGAAAGGCGCGGACGGCGGAGTGGATGGAATCAAATTCTTCCGCGACATCGACCAGAAAGAAGCGCGCAAAATCGTGGTGAGCGTGAAAGGCGGCGGGTTGAAAGCCGATGACATCCGTTCGCTCATGGCCGTGCGCAAACGCGAGAACGCGGAGATCGCTCTTTTCATTTCACTTGAACCGCCAACCAAAGGAATGATTGGCGACGCAGCGAGCGAAGGCTTTTACGAAAGTCCCAACGGCAAGAAATTCCCCCGCGTGCAACTGTTGACGATTGAAGATTTGCTCTCGGGCAAACAACGCGCCGAGCATCCTGATTATCTGCCGGACTTGAATTTCAAGAAAGCCAAGACCGAAGCGAGCGGCGAGCAGAAGAAGTTGCTGTGAGAATCGTTACTTCGGCCCTACAATGCGCCAGTTTGAGGGAACGGATTGACCTGCCGCCAGGAAAACATTTCCCAACACGTCGGTGTTGTTCATAAACCAGATGATGGAAGGGCCATTGGCATGTTGCCAAAGGATATCGATGTGGCCATCACCATCAAAATCATTCACTCCGGCAATCTGCCAAATAGAAGAAACCGAGCGCCCCCCAAAAAGATAAGCCGAATTAACCAGGTCAGTACCATTCATATACCAAACGGCGATTCGTCCATTGTCTTGTTGCCATAGAATATCCTTTTGCCCGTCGTTATTGAAGTCCCCCATAGCTTTGACATGCCAACCGGCGGGAATACGCGCTCCACCGCGCAGAAGAATTGAACTATTAAAATTAATGCCATCCATAAACCAAACGGCCAGTCGCCCGTCATTATGTTGCCAAAGAAAATCAACGCTGCCGTCATTGTTAAAATCGCTCAATCCAACCAATCGCCAACCGTAAGGAATGCGCTCTCCATTGCGAAGAAGCACAGAACCGGCAAAAGTTGTTCCATCCATAAACCAAACGGCCAGTCGCCCGTCGTCGTGTTGCCAGAGAAAATCAACTTGTCCATCACCATTAAAATCAGCCTGGCCAGCCATTCGCCATCCGCCAGCGATCCGTTGATTTAGCGTCGTCGAATTGGCGAGACCTGTCCCGTTCATGTTCCAAACCGCGAGTTGCCCATTATAGTTTTGCCAATAAATAGTTGTGAAGCTTGGCGCAAATTGAGCGGAAATAGTTTTATCGCTATCCATGGAAATAGAAATAGTCCGGGCTGTCGAATTAGCAGCTCCATCCCAACGAATGAATCCGCTATTTCCAGGAACCGCAGTCAGACTTACAGCTGTTCCGGGAAGATAAGTTCCACCTGCGGCATTAGGCGGAGGATTCGCCTGAATACCTCCGTCGCCAAAAATATTTTGCTGCAAAGCAAAACCTTGAGAAGCAGGCGAGGGTTGCGCGGCGGCGCCAGAAAGCGTTGCCGCGAAAACAGTTTGATCAGTTATGCCGTAACCCAATACTCCCGCCGATGAAAAAGCCAGACATTGCGCATTGTTGACATCGTAAGAGCGAACCTGCGCTCCATCAGAGAGCCGGAAGGCTTTGATGTGCCCACCTTCACCATCGGTTAAAGCGAGCCACGCGCCATTTGGAGTATAGGCAACGCCATAAACATTCCCGCTTCCTCCAAAGGTATACTTCAGTGATCCATCTGCCACGTTCCATACCTTTGCGGTATGATCGTAACTACCCGAAGCAACCGTCGTTCCATCAGGTGAGAAAGCCAGCGAAAAGAGATCATCTGTGTGGCCGTTTGGGGAAGATATGACTCGTACGAGCGCCCAATCCGCAGTTCGCCAAAGTCGAATAGTTCGATCATCCGAACAAGATGCCAGCAGCGAACCATCCGGAGAAAATGCCACGGCGCGCACAATTTCCCCGTGACCAGTCAAGTTTCTTATTAATGCTCCATCCCAAATGCGAAAAATTTTAACCGTATGATCGAAACTGGCCGACGCTACATATTGTCCATCTGGCGAAATGGCGACTCCGACAATCCACGTGGAACTGGCGGGAATTTTTCGCTCTGCTCCTGTCGGCAAATCAAAAAGCTGAATATAATTAAAGGTGCCCGCCGCCAGGGTTTGTCCATTGGGCGAAATGGCGAGGCTCTCGATCGAACTTTCGTGTCGCGATGGCGCGCCAATATTTAAAGTTCGCAACAATGTCCCATCAGACGCCTGCCAAAAATTAATCAACCGGTCTGAACTACCTGAGATTAAAGTGTTGCCACTGGGAGTAAAAATCACTGAATTGATCCGGTCCGAGTCGCCTCTCTGTTGCCAAATAATATTCGGACTGCCTTGGGCAAACGCTGTTCCGGCGAGGGCCAGCCACAACGTGAGAATGAGCAAACGCGAGAAAAATGGATCAAATGCCTGCACTGGAATCTTGTTTTTTTGCTGAATCATAATTTAAGAAAATTAAGCTACCTATTGAAGACCATCGCCTATTTCTTGCAATCAGGGAAAAGCTGTATTTTGGCTCAGGGTAAAATAGCCCTCGCCGCTTTCCGTTTCCCGAAACAAGTTTGGAACTTGGAAACAGGAACTTTTTATGACACTAATTTTCCATGAAAGTTAATCTTGCTTATGGCCAGGGGCATCTGTCCGTTGAGTTGCCGGAATCCTCCGTAACCATTATTGAGCCGTCGCATCAAGCCGGATTGACAGACGAAAAAAAAACGCTGTTCCAAAGTTTAGAAAAACCAATTGGCACTAAACCGTTGCGCTTTTTGATTAAATCAGGCGACAGAGTCTGCATTGTTTTTACTGATATTACTCGCGCCACCCCCAACGAACGACTCATTCCGTGGCTGCTCGAATATCTTTCTTCGGTTCCGCCCGATCAAATTACTCTGCTCAATTCCACCGGCACACATCGCCCGAATACTAAATCAGAATTGGAGAAAATGCTCACGCCAGAAGTCGTCGCCCATTATCGCGTGATCAATCACGAATGCGAAAAAAAGGAAGACATGATTCAATTCGGCCTCACTCGCGATGGCGCGCCCGCGCTGCTCAATCGTCATTTGGTCGAAGCGGACGTTCGCATTATCACTGGTTTTATTGAGCCGCATTTTTTTGCCGGATTTAGCGGCGGCGTGAAAGGAATCATGCCGGGCGTCGCGGGTTTAGAAACCGTTATGAGCAATCATGGCGCAAAAAATATCGGCGATCCGAAAGCCACGTTTGGCGTCACTGAGGGAAATCCGCTCTGGGAAGAATTGCGTGAGATCGCACTGCGCATTGGAAAAAGTTTTTTATGCAACGTCACGCTCAACGAACAGCGGGAAATCACCGGCGTTTTTGCGGGCGATATTTTAGCCGCGCATAAAGTGGGCATTGAATTTGTCCGCCATTCGGCCATGCAAAAAGTCAAAACGCCTTTTGATATCGTCGTAACGACCAACAGCGGTTATCCGCTCGACTTGAATTTGTATCAAGGCGTTAAAGGAATGAGCGCCGGAGCGCGCATTTTGGAGCAAAACGGACTTTTAATTCTGGCCTGCGAATGTCGCGAAGGTATCCCGGACAACAGCCCGCTGGATCAATTGCTCCGCAGCGCTGCCGGCCCCGAAGAAATTTTAACGATGCTGGCCACGCCGGGATTTGTTCGTCCAGAACAATGGCAGGCGCAAATTCAGGCGCTCATTCAGCGACGCGCCACAGTTTTACTTTACAGTTCGTTGCCCGACGAAATTGTGCGCCGCGCCTTTTTAACTCCCTGCCATGACATTGGCGCCGCCGTCAAAAAACGATTGCATGGATTAGGATCCAATGCGCGTGTCGCCGTTCTTCCGCAAGGTCCGCTATCCATTCCCTATCTTGCGTAGTAAATTTTCTATTTCGTTTTTGGAAGCAACCATTCTTTCCCCCCAAAACCTTGCGCGAACCAGAGAATGAAATCTGAGGAATTCTTCAAAAATAGATTCAACCGCGGAGACGCCGAGGCGCGAAGAAAAAATGGTGGAACGAGACTCCGTCGAGTTCTAATAGTTTCTTCTCCGCGTCTCTGCGTCTCTGCGGTATTTTTTCACGCCGATTAAGTCCACAATTGCCGATCGAGCGAGCGATATTGAATCGCTTCAGAGATATGTTCGCTCCCGATATTTTCCGCGCCGGCCAAATCCGCCATGGTGCGAGCGACTTTTAGAATGCGGTCGTAGGCGCGGGCGCTGAGATTTAGATCATTCATGGCGAATTTTAAAAGTTCCTTGGTCGCCTCCTCCAGCGCGCAAAATGATTTTATTTCCCGGCTTCCCATGCGCGCATTGCAAGTAATGGATTTTTTGGAGGCAAACCGCTCGTGCTGTCTTTTTCTGGCGGCGATGACCCGCTCCCGAATTTGCGCGGAAGTTTC
>JALYXC010000120.1 GCA_030947315.1 Verrucomicrobiota bacterium
ACCGTGACGAATTTCGGCACGTTCGGTTTGACCTGGGCGACGCCGATTCCGTTGCCGGAACAAACGCTCGTTTTAGGAATGGGCGCAGGCCGTCGCGTGCCGAACTGGGACGAAAAGAAAAACCAATTCGTGCCGATCATGGAAGCGAACCTAACTTTAAGTTTCGATCATCGCGTCCTCGACGGCGGCGGCGCAGGAAGGCTTTTGGCGCGCATTTCTGCATTACTGCAAACGCCGGAAAAATTGTAACCACAAAGACACAAAGGTACGAAGTGAGAAACTGAACTTTTGTTTAACGTCTTTGTGTCTTAGTGCCTTCGTGGTTTAATTTTCCATTATGAAATTTGGCGCACACTGTTCCACTTCTGGCGGCGTTTGGAAAGCACTCGAACGCGGCGCGGGCCTCAATTGCGAAGTCGTCCAGCTTTTCGTCAAAAATAATATGCAGTGGTTTGGCAAACCGCATTCGCCAAACGATCTCGCGCTTTATGCCAACCAACTTGCGTCGCAAAAATTTTCCTCCGTTTTTGGTCACACCGGTTATTTAATAAATCTCGGCGCCGCTTCCTCGGACAATCGCGATAAATCCATCAAGTCATTGATTCAGGAAATAAATTTTGCCGCTGATTTGGGGCTTCCATTTTTGGTGATGCATCCCGGCGCGCATCTTGGAGCAGGGGACGATTGCGGCTTAACGCAGATTGTTGCTGCGTTGGATGAAGTTTTTAGCGTGACGAAAAATTCTCCAGTGCGAATTGCGTTGGAAAACACGGCAGGGCAGGGAAGTTGTCTCGGTCATAAAATTGCGCATCTCGCCGCGATTTTTGATCGCGTGAAAAAACCGGAGCGACTCGGCCTCTGTCTCGACACCGCGCATTTTTTTGAAGCGGGTTACGATTTGCGCACTCCCAAAGGTTGGAACGCGGCGATGCAGGAAGTTGATTCGCTCATCGGATTAAAACAGGTTCTGGCGTTTCATCTGAACGATTCCAAAACGGATTTAGGTTCGCGGGTGGATCGTCACGCCGGAATCGGCGAAGGCAAAATTGGCGAGGAAGCTTTTCGCCACATCATTAATGATCCGCGTTTAAAAAACATTCCCGGCTGCTTGGAAACGCCGAAATCCGCTGACCTTCATGAAGACGTAGAAAACCTGGCTATTTTACGTGCGTTGCTGAACTAGGGCGAACAGGATGATTTTACAGAAAACAACCGGCTGGTTTCACTCCGGTCGATCCTGTTTATCTCTGTTAAAAAATATTTGTAAGATGAGTTCTAGTTTCACCCACACACAAAGCAGTTCAGTTATTTCTTCTCCACATCTTTGAGTTCATCCAGCTCGCGTTTGTAATTTTCGAGATCTCGCTCTGAGGATTTCGTAACCTTTCCCGGCACAGTCCGAACATTTTGTTCAGTGGTAGGCAGACCGCTCTGCCATTCCGGATGAGTATTCGGTCGGCGTTTGGTTAGATCCGGTGGTTGTCCCATGGCATCGCGATCAGCATCAGATCGGGTCGAAGAACAACCAGCCCAGACTAAGGAAGTTAAGACAGCAATCAGCAATAGAGTGAATTTAATTTGAAAGAATTTTGTATTTATTTTCATGGCGCAAACTATAACACACGCTGGCGATCATGGGAAGCGAATAGAATAAAGTTGAGCAATTGGACTAAATCCTCCCCTGCACCGCTACTGCGAATTGGCTTGCTGCGGTCGCTCCGGCAAAATAATTTTGCCGGACAGAAGGGAACGGTAGCCTCGGTAGCTCAGTTGGTAGAGCAGTTGACTCTTAATCAATTGGTCGTCGGTTCGAATCCGACTCGGGGCACCATCTAATTTTTGAGGGGGACAGGCGCGACAAAACTTTCGGTGAGTTTGCTAAAAATTCTTTTGGCTTCGCGAACCAGGCCGTGAATTCCTTCAGCCCCCCGCACGACTAGAACCGGACAATCAGCGCGATTAACAATTTCCCGCGTGACGTCTCCCATAATGTAGGTTTGCATCGCGCCGCTGGAAGAAGAAGAGCCGGTCACCACCATGTCGTACTGGCCGCGTTCGATTTCCGAAAATATTTCGTGCTGAACAATTCCGTGCCGCAAAATAATTTCCACTGTGACACCGAGTGCTTCGAGCGATTGTTTTTGCGCCCGTAAATTTCGTCCCAATTCGGAATTGGAATTCAAGACGACTTCAACATCAATTTCTTTTTTTCGCAGCGTGGCGTAGATGACGGGCGGTTCAGGCATGATATGAAAAAGGCAGACCGTGGCCTGAGTGCCTTGCGCGATTTTCCCGGCGAGCGCGATTGCCTTTTCAATTTCTTTTTTTCCGCCGGTGCAAATGAGTATTCTCTTTAGGTTGGCGCGATTTCCAATCACGGTCAGAACAGGCGGTTTAATTGCTTTAATAATTTTATAGGCTTTGGACGACATTAAAAACGGGCCGTGCGTTCCTTTGCGAATGGCGCCGATGATCACTAAATCGTAGTCGGTTTCCTGAGTGCGTTTAAGAATTTCTTCAATCGGGTGGCCTGCTTTAGAAATCAATTCGACCGGAATTTTTTTATCGGTAAGCATCTGCTGGCCGCGTTTGAGCGCTTCCAAAATGGGATTGGCTTCGCCGGGATTTTCGGTGATTCCAAGAAGCGTCGTTTCAGCCTGGCAAGCTGCTGCAATCACCCCGCCGAAACGAAGAGCGTTGTCCGCCTGCGTTGAACCGTCGCTGCAAATGAGAATTTTCATTGGCGCATCAATGATGTTTCCCGGTCAACAAACCGTAAATGATAATGGCCGCCCCGAGCAACGGCAAAGGAATGAAAGCGAGCCGGATTTTTGCGCCCGCGAAATATTGTGTAAAACCAGCGCCGATTTGCGCGCCGATAGCCGCGCCGGTGTGCATGACCAGAGCAATTAAAATATCCACGTTGCCCTTCATAGCATGAGTCCAGGTGCCGTAACTGGCGGAAATCATAATTTCAAAAAGATCAGTGCCCACCGCCACATGGGTGGGAATCCCAAGCAAATAAACCATGGCCGGCATACGAATGTATCCTGCGCCGCCCCCCAGAAAGCCGCTGAAAAATCCGCCCACCAAAGCAACGGCTAAAATGGCCCAGAGGGAAATGCGCGGCAAGCCCGAGGCTGGCAAACTGATATAAGGCGGAAGCGGAATTCGTTGCACCCATTTTGAAATATGGGAAAAAGCGGAATCATCTTTTTTTTCCTGACCGATTTCTTTTTGTGGGTCGGAAGAAATTTTTTTATTTTTTTTCTTATTATTCATCTGCAATGTTTTCCAACTTTCCAAAGCCATAAAAGTGGAAATCCCCAAAAGAACAACAATGAACGTTATTCCAACGGCCAGATCCACATGCGCCATGCGCTTGAGCCATTGAATCAATTGCGCGCCGATTTCCACTCCAGCAATCGTTCCGATCACCATGATCATGCCCAGCTTGATATCCACGTTGCCGAGCACGCGATGTTTTTTGGCGGCAACAATGGACTTGCCCACGATGTGAGCCAGGTCCGTGCCAACCACAAAATTCATCGGAACACCCAGCGCGAACAGCGAAGGCCCAGCCAGAAAACTTCCCCCCACGCCAAAAAATCCGCCTAAAACACCGACCACAAAACCGATCAGAATCAGATAAAGTGGATCAATATGCGCGCCGGAAATTGGAAAATCCATAGAGTCCTAATCTATTTTTCTTTTGATTAATTTGAGCAGCGCGGTCGTGATGATTTCCAAGCCCACGCCTTGTCCGATAATGAGCGCCAGCGCCACCAGCGCGTACGTTTTTCTTTCGTGAAGAAATAAATCCTGGAGCAATCCACCGAGAAAATGGAGAACCAGAAAAAAATATCCGGTTACGAGAAGTCCATAGACGAGCAGCTCCAGCAAGGAAAACTTTAAAAATTGTTTAACATCTTCTTTCATTTCAGTGGCGCAAATTTTGCGCTGAGATTAGTCAGGTGAAATAGTATTCCAACCGGAAAAAAACTTAAGCGAATCGCTGAGTTCCAGAAAAGATGACGCCAACTAAATAAAATTCTGTTGCAACGGTTTTGACATTTTAAAAACGACCACTAGCCTTTGGCATGGATTCATTGCACGCCCCGTGGCGTATTCAATATATTTTGGCGCTCAAACAGTCGCCCACGGATCCTTCTCTTTTTACGACGATCGCCCAATCCAATGATGATGAAGCTCATTACATAGTGGCGCGGGAGCGGACTTGTTTTGCGCTGTTGAATACTTTCCCTTACACCGGCGGCCATTTATTAATCGTGCCGTACAAACAGACGCCCGATTTAAATGGACTGACCGACGCGGAAATGAGCGACTTAATGCAGCTAACCCGACGCTGCCAAAATGCTCTGACCGAAGTGATGAACCCTGATGGATTTAACGTGGGAATTAATTTTGGCAAGGTGGCCGGGGCCGGGATTGTAGAACACTTGCATATTCACATCGTCCCACGCTGGAGCGGCGACACTAATTTTATGCCGGTCATTGCCCACACCACAGTTTTGCCGGAAGCATTAAAAGATTTGGCGGCAAAACTGCGAGATCAATTGCAGAAATGAATTTTGCATTTTTAATTTTTAATTTTTAATTTGTTTTCTGATGCACTCGGAAACTCTTCACTTTGAAAATGCGCGGCTCGCGCAACAACTCTTTAATAGCGATCCACAAAATCTTCATCAGCTCGAAAAAGAACTCGGCGTCAAAGCCACTTCGCGCGAAGGTTGGATCAAACTGGACGGCACGCCGCAAAATATCGATCGGGCCAAACAAATGTTTCAGCTTTTGGAAAACTCCATCAAAACCGGTTCCCTGGTGCGCAATCGCGAATTTTCCCAAGCATTGAATGTCGTAAAAAACGAAGGCGTGACCGCGCTAAAAAATCTTTACGCCGAGCGCATTCAGACCTCACCCAAAAAAGCGCCGGTCCTTCCGAAAACCGCCGGGCAGAAAAGATATGTCGAAGCCATTCGCGCGCACGACATCACTTTTGGAATCGGCCCGGCCGGAACCGGAAAAACCTATCTGGCCATGGCCATGGCCGTGGCCGCGCTGAAGGAAGAAAAAATTGGACGCATTATTTTAACGCGGCCTGCGGTGGAAGCAGGCGAAGCCCTTGGCTTTTTGCCTGGCGATCTTTACGAAAAAATCACGCCCTATTTGCGACCGCTCTATGACGCGCTACACGACATGCTGCCCGAAGACGAAATCCAAAAACACATGGAGCGCGGCGTCATCGAAATCGCGCCGCTCGCCTACATGCGGGGACGCACGCTCAATCAGGCTTTCATTATTTTGGACGAAGCGCAAAATTCCACCGCCGAACAAATGTTCATGTTTCTGACGCGACTCGGTTTCAATTCCAAAGCGGTTATCACGGGCGATATTACGCAAATTGATTTGCCGCCCCACAAACGTTCCGGCCTCGTCGAAGCGCATCACGCGCTCAAAAAAGTAGAGGGAATTTCCATCGTGGAATTTGACAAGCGCGATGTCGTGCGTCATCCACTCGTGCAATCCATCATCGCGGCCTACGAAGAATTTCGCGGAAAAAAAGAATGATCCTCCTCGTGCAAAATCGGCAACGCGCCCGGAAAATTAATTTGCGCGAGCTGCGAAAAATCACCGTTTATTTGCTGGAGACTTTATTGGAGCAAAATCAATTTGAACTTGCCATTCATTTGGTCAGCCCAAGCGAAATAGCGGCACTCAACGAAACCTTTTTGCAGCACCACGGACCAACTGACGTGATTTCTTTCGACTATGGCGAAACGAAAAATCAGGTTCGCGGGGAGATTTTTATTTGTCTGGAGGTCGCAGTCAAACAAGCCAAACAATTTCGCGCCACCTGGCCATCGGAATTGATGCGCTACATTGTTCATGGAATTTTGCATCTGGAAGGCTTCAATGATCTACAACCTCCTGCTCGCAAACAAATGAAGCGCCGTGAAAATCTTCTTTTGCAAAAACTTCATTCCAAGTTTTCGCTCAACCAGCTCGACGCAAAAAAAACCGCTCTTAAATGAACGACGAACGCACCAGCGGTTTGATTATTCGCCTTCGTCCATTGACCGAAACCAGTTTGATTATTTGTTGGCTGACGCCGAATTTCGGTCGCATCAGCACCGTGGCCAAAGGCGCGCGCCGTTCGAAATCGCCTTTTCGCGGCAAACTGGATTTGTTTTATTATGCAGACTTTAGTTTTTTAAAAAGTCGCCGTTCTGATCTGCACACTTTGCGGGAAATCAATTTGCGTGAAACGAATCCGGCGTTGCGACAGGACATCAGCTATTTGCAGCAAACCGCTTATTGCTCCGCGCTGATTGAACAAACAACGGAAACCGACACGCCGTTGCCGAATATTTTTCAATTGGTGATCGATTTTTTAAAAAATCTACCATTGCACAAACCGCAACCGCTCAATGTTTTTGCTTTTGAAATGAAGCTCTTGCATGAACTCGGTTTGAAACCGGATTTTACCAAAAATAAATTAAGCGCTGGAACCAGACAGATTCTCGAAAACTGTGTGAATCAGGAATGGCCCGCATTGTTACGATTGAAATTAAGCAAAAATCAAATCACAGAAATTGGACAATTTCTTCACGGTTTTTTGATTTATCACCTGGAAAAAATTCCCAAAGGCCGCAGCTCTGCAATTCGTTTCCGTAAAGCGTTTTGGTTAAGCTCAATTGGGTCGAACCAGAAGGCGCCAGGCTAAAATTCCTGCAACCAAAGCCACGCCAGCCGCCACGACGTAAGGTAACGGTTTGTAAACGTAAAAAAGTCCGGTCGCAAAAACTGGACCAATAATTCTCGCCAGCGTTCCCACGCTCTGCGCCACCCCCAGGGTCGCGCCCTGCTCTTCCACTGAACTGTTGAGGGAAATTTGTCCCATCGTCGGCGCGCGATTTATTCCAGAACCTGCCGCGAATAATCCGAGCGCCGCCAGCAAACCCGCTGTGCTTCCCATGTAAGGAATCAGGCAGAGGCTAATGGCAACGAAAATTAAACTCCCCGCAATCAAACGTTGGTCGCCGAATTTTTTGATCAATTTTCCAATCGCGCCGCCTTGGATAAACGCCGCAATCAAACCGCAAAAGGCAAATAAGTAGCCGAGATGTTTTTCATCGTAATAAATTTTTTGGGATGAAATTTCCTCAGGATAAGTTTTTTCCAGGACGAGCCGATTGGCATGAATCAATGTTGCGCCCTCCACTTTTGAATTTGTCCTGCCGTTGAGTTGAAGGTCTGAAATGGTTTTGGCATCAAACAAATTTGGAGAACGGATGAGCTCGTTTAATCGGTCGGTCAAATCCTTTTTAAATCGTCCCGAGGAAAACTTCTCCGCTTGGGCCGACTTTAACTTTTCCAAAAAGGCGAAAGGAAACTGGCTGCGCAATCGTGTTGAAATCGGGTCGGCACCCTCGCGCAATTTTGCGGCGAGGTTGGCAGAATTTTTTATTTCGTCGCGATGAATCAGCGAAGAACTTACCAGTAACGGAAGCGTGCTTTCAAAACAGGTGAAACAATATGTGGCGAGGAAAAAAATACCGATAAGAAAACCAAGTTTGGGATGGCGCAACGTGTGAATCCACTGCTCCCAGCGCGGGCGTTGCGGCGCATGTTCGGAATTGGGTTTGCGACTTTCTTTCAGGATAATGCACCCTAGCAGAAAATTTCCCGCGCAAAAAATGGAGGCGACCCAACCCGGCCCGGCGAAACCAAATCTAGCCGCGCTGAATGCGCCAAGGGCCGGCCCAAAAATAAATCCCAGACCAAACGCCATGCCGATCAGCCCCATGCTTTTAGAACGATTTTCACGCTCAGTAATATCCGCGATGTAAGCCGACGCCACCGATAATGTCGCTCCACAAATCCCCGCAAAAATTCGTGAAGCCAGCAAAATAAAAAGTCCTTTGGTTGCGGGAAAATTCGCGGCGACAGCAAATAAGGCGTAGGACAATGCTGAACCGGCGTTGCCGATAAGAAGAACTGGACGGCGGCCAATGCGGTCAGAAAGTCGCCCCCACGCTGGCGCAAAAATAAACTGCATCAGCGAGAAAGATCCAATGACGAGACCGATTTGATAACTTTTTGCGCCAAAAATTTCGCAATATTTTGGCAATAACGGCAGGACGATACCAAACCCAATCAGGTCGATAAAAACGGTGAGAAAAATGATGAGCAGCGACGGTTTTTTCATTTCAAGAGAAGTTCTTTTAACAACCAACGTGGGAAGTCACAAAGAAAAAACGGGACTTTTCATTTACCGCTTTTGTCTTTCGGGGGCGCAAAATTTGTCGTGATATTTTTTCCGATGGCCCGTTCAAGACGGGCGCGGGCCACAGAATAGTCACGAAGCGATTGCACTTGCGTGGTGCGGGATTCCGTCAAAGCGGTTTGCGCGCTCAAAATATCGAGTTGCGTGGCGGCGCCGGCGGTTAGGCGCGCTTCGGCCAGTCGCAATGCTTCCTCGGCTTGTTCCTGAACTTTTTTTTGCGATTCCAAAACTTCGCGCGCTTCGATGAAATTGGAATACGCCGTGCGCACTTCCAACTCGATGCGGCGGCTGGCGTCGTCCAAATCCAACGCGGCTCGATCCCGACGCGCCTGGGCTTCAAGGATTTTTCCTTTGGTCAAGCGGCCGTCAAATATATCCCAACTCAATTGCGCGCCGGTGAACCAACCGGAAATTTCACGGGTCAAATCTTCCGTGAAACTGGAATTGCGCGCGCCGTAGCCCGCAAAAAGTTGGACACTCGGTTTGTAACCGGCCCTGGCGTTGGTGATGGATTCTTCACGCAATTTTTCCGCCTGACGCAACGCGGCCAGCTCACTCCGATTTTCCAGCGCCTGCCTCAAGGCGTTGGGCAGTTCGATTTCATACGGTTCCATATCAAGCTGATCAGAAAGTTCCAACGGAATATCTTCCCAGACATTTTTGGGCAAATTATAGCCGAGCAGATTGACCAGATTATTTTTGGAAATGCGCAGAAAATTTTTCGCGCGAATGAGTTTCGGTTTGGCGTTGGCCAATTCGACTTCTGCCCGCAACAAATTAAATCGAGGAACAGTGCCCGTTTCAAAACGCTTTTTGGTGTCGTCCAATTCTTTGGTCAGCAGCTTCACTGATGCTTCCTGCACAATAATTTGTTGCGCGGCGAGGAGCGTGTCGTCATAGGCGATGCGCACTTCGAGCAACGCATCCGCCAGCACAGTTTGATAATTTAAAATAGCTTGCTCACGAGTCAGTTTGGCAGTGCGCCAAGCCGAATTAATTCGTCCGCCTTCATAAATGGATTGAGTCAATTGAATATTGGCCGTCCAGTTTTTATCCGGTTGCTGCACCGGAAAAGGCGAAGGGAATCTTTCAATGGTGGCCGGTTCGTGCGCGGTGAAATTTCCCCCGGTGCGAATTTTGGGCAGTGCGATGGCTTTGGTTTGAATGATAATTCCATAAGCCGCTTCCAGATCGGTTTGACCTTTTAAAATCGCGCTGTTCTGTCGGAGCGCAATATTGAGAGCTTCCTCCATCGAAAGCGGTTGCGAAAAAATATTGGTAGATTCAACAGCGCGATTGGTTTCCCCCGCGCGCACCAGAGACGCCGTCAAAAAAATAAAAAATGCCATGAGCCAAACGAGTCGAACACGTTGCGTGGCAAACCGATTTCGGACGAACACCGAAAGACGAGTGGAAGCGACGCCCTCGTCGCCGAACCTTTCGAGCACAACTGTCTGGCATGGCTCCCGGCAGGTAGCAGGAGCGGCGCATTCACCCGATGGTGACGAGGCGTCGCGATTACCTTCACGCATCTGGATTGAATCGTTCCAGGTTAAACAAAATATTTTCTGACAAAAAAATCTCTTCATGCAATTACATCTTTTCTTGTTGCGATATCGCGTCGGCCGGCTCCGTTTGAAAATTTTGTGCAGGTGCGCCGGGTTCTTCACCCGCATGTTGCTTGGCAATCAAAACGTAAATCGCGGGAATCACCAACAGCGTAAAAATTGTGCCGATCGCCATACCAGAAACGACGACAATACCGATGGAATTTCGCGCCGCCGCGCCCGCGCCAGTCACGAGCGTCAATGGAAAATGACCGCAGACCGTCGCGACGCTGGTCATCAACACCGGGCGCAAACGAACGAGCGAAGCTTCTCGCGCCGCAGCCATTTTACTGAAACCGCGACGCTGAAGTTGGTTGGCAAATTCCACGATAAGAATTCCGTTTTTTGAAACGAGGCCGACGAGCGTGACTAGTCCAACTTGCGAATAAATGTTCAGGGTCGTGGTCCAGCCATTTGTCCAGAACGGCACGCCTTGGCCAGGCATTTTCAGAAAACAAAAAATGAGCGCGCCGAACATCGCCAGCGGAACGGAGCCAAGTAAAATAATAAATGGATCGCGGAAGCTGTTGAACTGCGCCGCGAGCACTAGAAAAATTAAAACGAGCGCAAAAAGAAATGCGGGCAAAAATTTATTTCCCTCCGTCCGTAATTGGCGCGACTCACCGCGATAATCCATGGAATAACCTTGCGGTAGAATTTTTCTGGCTTCGGTTTCCAGGAATTTCAGTGTTCGATCCAACGGCGCTATCGCCACACCGCTGAGTTTGACGGCGTTGAGTTGTTGGAAACGATTAAGCGCGCGCGGCTCGGTTTTGCGTTTTAATGTGGCGAATGTGTTGAGCGGAACAAGTTGGCCGTTGGGACCCTTGACATAATTGTTTTCCAGTTGCGAAGGATCAAGTCGCTCGATGCGTTTAAGTTGTGGAATGACTTTATAACTCAAGCCTTGAAAATTAAACCGGTTCACAAAATTTCCGCCGACCAGCGCCGAGAGATCCGCGCCGACGGTTTTCATATCGAGTCCCATGGTTGAAACTTTGTCGCGATCGAGAACCAACTCGACCTCCGGCTGATCGATCTTCGTATCAATCGTGGGCGGGAACGCGAACATCCCGCTCTTCATCGCCTTCATCTGCAGTTGTTCGGCAAAATCCAAAATGCGCCGCGGTTCATCGGTCGAAGAAATTATAAACTCGACCGGAAAATCGCCGCCGCCGGGCAACGCTGGCGGAGTGATTGCGAACGTTCTGATACCGGGAACCTGATTGAATTTTTGTTGAACTTCAGGAGCGATTTGAAAAACAGTGCGCTTGCGTTCGCTCCAGGATTTTAAAACGAGGCCGCCGAAGCCGCTGTCCGGAAAAGTGATTTGAAAGGTCTGCACGGCTTCCGGCACAGTCATCATGCGCTTATTTAATTCGTCCGTATAAAAAGCAGTTTGATCAATCGTCGCGTCCGCCGAGCCTTCGACGAAGCCGAGCACGAAACCCTGGTCTTCGAGCGGCGCGAGTTCCTTGCCCTGCCAGACCATGGGAAACATTCCAAACAATGTGATCAAAGTCAGCGCCGCCCAAATAATGTAAACTGCTGGTCGCGCTGATAACGTGGCGTCAAGCACCCGCCCGTAACCTCGCCGCAGTTTGTCGAAAAAATGATTTACTTTTCCGGTAAATCCCTTTTCTTCGCGACCCGCATCGAGAAGTTTGGCGGACATCACAGGCGAAAGCGTCAAGGCGACAATGCCGGAAATAAAAACCGCCCCGGCCAGCGTCATGGCAAATTCGCGAAAGAGCGACCCGGTCAATCCGCCTTGCAACGCAATCGGCGCGTAAACCGCAGCGAGAGTAATCGTCATCGCAATAATCGGCCCGATCAATTCGCGCGCGCCCAAAAACGCCGCGTTTAATGGCGTTTGTCCCTCGCGAATGTGACGCTCAACATTTTCAACAATGACAATCGCATCATCAACCACCAGCCCGACCGACAATACGATAGCCAGGAGCGTCAGGAGATTGAGAGTGAAGCCAAAAATCTGCATGAGAAAGACCGCGCCGATAAGCGAGACCGGAATCGCCACCAGTGGAACCAGCACCGAACGGAGCGAGCCGAGAAAAAGATAAATCACAATCGCCACAATGAGCAGCGTCTCGGCCAGCGTTTTCAAAACTTCGTGGATAGCGAAGTCGATGTATTTGGTCGCATCGTACGCGACTCGACCTTCGAGGCCGCTCGGCAATTCTTTTTGAATTGCGTCCATTTCTTTACGGACGGCTTTAATGACGTCGAGGCTGTTCGCGTTGGGCAACACCCAGATGCCCATAAAAACCGCGCGTTCGCCGCTGAATCGAACTTCCGATTCGTAATCTTCCGCTCCGAGCGAAACGTCGGCCACGTCACTGAGGCGAACCAATTTGTCCCCAGACTGGCGGAGAACGAGATTTTGAAATTCACCGACCGAACGCAAATCGGTATTGGCCGTCAGATTCACTTTGACCAGCGAACCTTTGGTGTAGCCGACAGCGGAAAGAAAATTATTTGCAGCGAGGGATTGACGAACTTGATCAGGACTGATGTTGAAAGCGGCCAGGCGATCCGGTTTCAGCCAGATGCGCATGGCGAAAGTGCGACCGCCCAGAAGATTCGCCTTTTGCACACCGGCCAGCGCAGAGAGACGTGGCTGAACATTTCGCACAAGGTAATCGGTGATTTGATTCGCCTCCAAAATTTTGGAATTGAAACTCAAATACGCGGAAGCAAATCGTGAATCGGCGGATTCGATATTGATCACGGGAACTTCCGCTTCGGGCGGCAAGTCGCGACGAACTTGATCCACCTTCGAGCCGATTTCCGAAAGCGCTTTGGTCGCGTCGTAATTTATTTTGAGCCGCGCCGTGATGGTGGAAAGACCGAGCTTGCTGCTGGATTCGAGATAATCAATTCCGTCGGCCGCAGCAATAGCGCGTTCCAGGGGCGTCGTGATAAAACCGCGCACCAGATCCGCGCTGGCGCCGATGTATGCCGTCGTGACTGTGATGGAAGCGTTTTCGCTGCGCGGATATTGGCGAAAGTTGAGTGTGCGAATCGCTTGAAAACCAGCGATCAAAATCACCAGGTTCACCACGATGGCGAGAACCGGGCGGCGGATAAAAAGATCGGTGAAGGATTTCATTTAGAATCAGTCAGTAAAATTCAGAACAAGCGCGCATCTCAAAATGGGTGGGATGGGCGACTCGCCCGTCCCGCTTGGCGACTCGCCGAGCGGAACGACAGAAGGTCGCGAAAAAAATGCATCTTTGGAAGAATGGTCTTCAACCGTTTCGTCCGGCGAGTCGCCGGACGAGACAGGCCAGTGGCCTGTCCTACCCGGGGAGATGCGATGGCGAATAAAAAGATCAGTGAATGCGCTACGATGTTTGACGTTCGCTATTTTCATTTCAAAAAATTTGCCGCAAAATTTAACTGTCCGACGGCTTCGGGGTTTGGGTGGCCTTCGGAACCACTTGATTATTTTCCACGACGGAAATTCGATTGCGCAATTTAAACAAACCGGAGCTGACAACTTTATCCCCGACTTTCAAGCCGGTTTCCACACTCACAAAATCGCCGCGCACGGGACCCGTCCGAATAAACTGCTGACGCACAACGAGTCCAGCCGGGCCGTTCGTGCTCGCGGCTTTTTGTTCGATGAGATAAACTGAATCGCCAAACGGCGCGCTCAAAACCGACATCGCGGGAATTACTAAAACATTTTGTTTGCTGGGCAACAAAACTTCCATGCGCGCGAACATTCCTGGTCGCAACAAATGTTCTTTGTTTTCGAAGGTGGCCTCTAATCGGACACTGCGAGTCGCCGGGTCGAGATCAGGATTTATCGCTGTCAAAGTTCCCTCGAAATGATTGCTGGGATAAGCGTCTGTGAACAAGCGAACTTGCATTCCATTGGTCAATTGCGCGAGCGATTGTTGCGGCAGCGAAAAATCCGCGTGCATCGGTTCGAGGGATTGCAGCGACACAATCGGCTTTCCGGTGTCGAGATATTCGCCGAGATTCACCATGCGAATGCCGAGCCGCCCCGCGAACGGCGCGCGAATTATTTTCTTGGCAATGTTCGCGCGAATGACATCGGCGCCGGCTTCCATTTGTTTCAACATCGATTCCGCTGTATCGAGTTCAGACTGCGAGACGGTGTTGGCGGTGCGAAGTTGGCGCATTCGTTCCGCATTGGTTTTGGACAACTCGAACTGAGTTTGCGTCGCGCGGAGTTGCGCGTCCTCGGACGAAGTATCAAGACGAAGAAGCAATTGTCCATTGGTCACGACGGTGCCAGATTCAAAAGTAATTTCGCGGACCGTGCCCGGAATTTCCGTGGTGACATTCACGCCTTGAACCGCCATAAGCGAGCCGACAGCGCCGAGCGTTTCCTGCCAACTTTCTTCGCGCGCGACGGCGGAGGAAACTGTTTCCGGCGGCGGCACAAAAGATTTTCCATGAGCGATCAGTGTTCGGATTTGCAGAAATTTTATTCCGCCCAACACACCGATCACGACCAACACCAATATTATTGCAACAAAGATTTTTCTTTTCATGAATTTCAGGAAGCAGTTGTTAAATTTATTTTTGTGCGGTTTGAGCCGTCGAATCCGGCCGCTTGATATAAACATCCACTTGTTGTCCGACATAAATCGGCGTGGGCGGACGGTCCATTTCAAAAATGATTTGCAGCACGCGCGTGTCCACCCGCTCCGCGCTGTCGCCCGTGAGCGATTTTTTGGGAATCACAAACGGCTCAATGCGCACAAAACGAAGTGGAATGGAATTTTGCGTGCTGCCTTTTAAAAAAGCCACGGCGGGCTGATTGGGCAAAACGAGCGGCGCATTTTGTTCATCCACGTCGGCGCGAATTTGAAA